>JANQMK010000150.1 GCA_028280085.1 Pseudomonadales bacterium | reverse complement strand
ATCTTCCGTGTAATGATTGTATTTATTTTTCGTTTTCTTCTTCATTTACAGACCCTCATTAGGTGGTAGTGAGGTGTCTACTTTTCTTGGGGAACTTGGTTACATAACGCCGCTGTAATTTGCATTTTTGGAGTGGAGGCTTTTGTGTTTGTAAACACAAAAGGCGCAATGGAAAAAATGTCAAATTGACAGCTTTGTTATAAATTTTTTTTATTTTCCTTATTGTGCCAAACTCTTAATACATAAATTATCTGATCAGATAAAAGATACCTCACTGTATAGTCGCCTATATACAAATCACGTATTTTTTCCGGATCATTTGCTTTTAGTACAGGCAACCCAATTTCAGGGAATTCTTTGAGTTTATCTACACCCTCTTGAATATCAATAGCGATTCTTCGAGCAGCATAGGGGTTTTTAATCTCGACAAATTCAACAACACGCTGAAGATCATCTATAGATTCTGGTGAATAGTTGACTCTCATGGGTTTGGTGCATCTTTTCTGTCACCTGTACCCCATGAATTGAGCCAAGCATTAACGTCTTCTTCGTCAATGGATTTCCCGGATTTGATAGAATCAAGTGCTTTAAGCGTGTCCTCCCACCTTGAATCTTCAAGGGACTGCTTTGCCAGAAACTCCTTAATTGCTTGATTTATAAGATAATTTTTGCTCCGATCTAACTTTTCAGCCAATATTTCTAGAGGCCTATCAACATCTTTATTTAGTCTGATGCTAGTGATGCTCATAATATACCCCACAATTGTAGCAACTTGTAATACATCTTATTACAAAATGATTGCAGTAACTAGTAAAATTTATAACGCCGCTATCAATTGCGGAAAAAAGTGTAGCGAGCGAAACGAACGAAGCTTTTTGGCGTCAATTGTATAGCTTTGTTAGGCATACTATTCAACTCGTAAGAACTTGAAAGCAGCAAAAAATAATACAGAGAGAACAACTGGAATTAGTAACAAATGTGATGCCCCAATATAATTATCACCATACCTTATTATTGCCAGCAACAATGTTGAGATAGACCCTAGAAGAATTGAAATTAGTGGTACATAAGCACTCGTGCGGAATTTTATTACAGCATCCCCAAATATATCGCCGCTACTAAATTCTTCCTCATTCGCAATAATCAACTGATTGTTGCCAAGGCGAAATTTCTCCGGAGATGGTAGATTTGAGACTATTTCTAGCTCAGCAGTTAATGGTAGGTTAAGGCGAAACTCAAATGACTCGGTTTTTGAAGTTGGTTTGTATGCAAAAGGATATTTTAGCTCTTTATAGAAAATACCATTTTTTACCACTTGGCATGCGTGAGTGACATAGTATTCGAACTGAAGCTGAATTTTTGAACCAACCTTCATTGGCTCTACCGTTATTTCTATCACTCTGGTATTTTCCTCTTCCTTTAGAACATAACTACGTACCTCCTTATTAGGGAAGACCTTGACTCCTGTAACTTTAGAGTCAGGATTTACAATTGGGACGCGCCAAAATACCTGTTCCACATTTGCTTCAATAGCTTCGACCAGAAGAGTAACTGATCGTTTAACATGGCCATCGGTGTAAAGCACATGTTCATTTGAAACTCGTACATGTGAATATGATGAATCACCTACCTTGCTTAGAACTTCACGATAAATTCGACCTACATCACCAAAGTTTGTCATGTGTTATTCCATGTATTCGATAAATTTCACAAAATGCCTAACAGTATGATATAGAGGACCAAATCCTCTATATCAATATTATGTAACTTTACTGTTTAGGTTTGCCAAAGACCACTTTGAATGGCGCCATACATTAATATTGAGCATTTACCTCGACCGGGAATTTCCATCGGAGGAACTGCAATTTCTGCACCCCTATTTTTCGCCTCAACAACGGCTTTTTCAATATCGGAAACTAGATAATACGGTCGGGTTGTTGGCTCTTCAGCTTCGTGCATAGGTGCCCGTATACCCAATATACCTCCATTATCAAGATTGGCTGTTCGAGCATTTCCCAGCTCTGGAACTGCGTCGCTAAAGGAGACACCTAACGCCAGTGAATAAGATTCACATATTTTCTCAACTTCTGAAGTTACTACTTCAAGATAATGAACTTGAACATTCTCTTTCATATTATTTTCCGAATTAAAAAACCAGACTATAAATTTACCTTTGTTACATAGCGCTTGTAGCACCTGAAATCTTAGCGTTTATGAGCGAATGCTAAGGGTTTCAGGTGCCTACTTTTGTTATGCCAAGCAAACGAAATGCTTGGCGATTTGAGCCAATATACCCCGATTTATAACGAAGAGGAACCCCGAATAGCCTTGAGTACTAGGCAACCGTGACGAACCTTGACACGAATAGAGGTGCCAACCGAGAAACCGGCCTGATGAAGCCAATACCCTTTGATTTGTACCCAAGGGACTGGCATGGGTGCTTTACAAGGTGTAAACCGAGAGGTGCTGTGTAATTGGTAATCGTAGTAGCCCTTGCGGACTTTAAGTTGACGGGAAGAGAAAGATTTTGCTTGGGCCGAGCGAGGCTCTGGCGTACTATTGCGTTTAGCCATAATGGATACTCCGAGTATCTGTTGTGGTTAGCTGCCTCTGGGTGTTGCCACACTCAGGGGTAGCGCTTAATTTAAAAGTAAATTGCTATAAAAAATACCTTTCTTTGCGTTGAAACTGCCTGCCTATTACGCATGAAAATACTGTATAAATCAACAGATTTTTGAAATTAATTTGATGTTTTTTTAGAAAGAAATTGTGAAGTGTTTTGAGGTATAACGACCGCAACACGGGAAAACTTGTAGCGACAGCGAAAAGTTTTTTCGTGTTGCGGTCGTTAGACGTTTTACACATTTTGTTGGTTTACCGAAAAATGATAAGTGGTAAAACAGCGACCTAGAAGGTGAGTATGGTGAACTTTGGTAGCCATCTTAGCCAGTGCTTTGTATTCACGCCTACTGTCTAATAAATGAAACAGAACTTCTTTATGCCCAAGCTCATGTGCCCAACACATGAGAGTTTTGAAAATAGTTATGCCAGAGCCCCAGAATTTTTGCGAGATAACGATAGCTATCTCAAAACCATTATCATCCGGCTGAATTCCGCACCAACCGGCTAGTGCTCCATCTATAGAAACCACACGAACTCGACAACCCCGCATTGCATCAGTTTTAATTTTATCTTCAATCCAGGCTTGAATGCTCGTGACATCGAAGTACGGATGATGAATTAAATGTGCCCGCAAAGAATCCTCATTTACAACAGCTATCAGACCATTCGGGTCAACTCTCTTAAAATTTAAGTATTCAATATTGCGCATTTCTAGATACTTCTAACGCCTGTCTAAAATGTGCTGATCAACGCGTAAGCATCATTTCTAAGGTGCTTGTTATATTCAGAATTCAATCATAAAGCGGTCCACACTTAACTTGTTGCCATTGCACTGCCCAGCTACAACATAAAATGATATTTTCTTTGCTGCCGCACCCGCGGTAAGTAGTATGCTAAGACTATTTTTACCTGCATCCGTGTTAGAGTTAAATGATAACCAGCCACTCTCTGTGCTATTTTTAACAACTTTGAATTCTGTGATTAAATCATTTTCAGCCATTATTTTTGATACTGAATCGGCATAAAAACGTCCAGGAGGGATACTATTGTCTGTACATGTCCCTGCGATAGAAGTGCTAGAAATTGCAAATACTAAAATAATAAAAGCTAAACCACTAAATTTTTTAAACATGCGTATTTTTCCTTAATTTATAAATATAAAGCTATGACATTGATTTTGAAACTAATTAATTTCTCACCCTAATAGCATCTGCAATCACTGGCTCTCCGCTGGGAGCGGACAATGTCACATGATATGTTTGACCCTCATCAAAGGTGTAGTTTCCCAATTCATTCCATTGGCTACCATTGATATTCTGCTGTACCGTTACTACCGTATCACCAAAAGTACTGGTAACAGTATAATTCGCACTGGTGGTGCCATTACTATCCTGGGGCCACCATGCATCAACAGCATAAACGCCTGTTGTTGGAACAGTAAACGACCACTCAAACTCTGGCTTTCCATTATTACTGCCTCCTGAGAGAGAATAATAATCTTGGCCATATTTATCATTTAACACTGTCTCAAGTGTCCAATTGACACCGGGACCTGGGATAAAAAACAGGATGTCGTAGTTGATTGGAATCCATGCTGCCACAGGCCCAATACACACACCGGTGTTGTCGACAATCAGTTCTACTGGTGGGTCAAAAGGGGTCAAAAGAAACGCTCGCTCTACACCACTGCTAGTAATACCTGTCCCAACTATATAACCTGTGTCGCTAATATCACGAGCTTCGATAAGTCTATCCCATCCAGAAATATTGCTAACCAAGCTGCTTAAGTCTAGCATTCCATCAGTTTCATCCCAGTAAAACGCACGAGTAATACCCTCCGCGTCTTCCGATAATCCAACAATCTGGTTGTTATCATTGATTCCGTACCCAAAACTCCTGGCGCCAGCACCACCCAAAGTTCCTAAGTCTATTAAGCCTGCTTCATTCCCAAAAAATGCATGTATTTCGCCCAGTGAATTCACAGAGTTCCCCGTAACAAAACCAAGATCGTTAACGCCAGTAGCTTCGCTAGTAGAACCACCGAGTGTTCCCAACTCAATTAAATTACCACCAGGGTGACGAATAAATGCAATATTATTTGCAACTCCAACCACATCGCCATTATCATTGATATCTACAGCAAAATTGGTGGAGAAAGCACCCGCTGTTCCGAAGCTAGTTATACCGCCAGCAGTATTTCTTATATAAGCTTCCGATCTATCCAAAATTGGCGGATTATAGAAACGCCTGGAACCAACTATTTCTCCCGCAGTATTAATGGCATACGCAGTAGCATCATATGCACCTAGAGTACCCAACGCAGTATGTTGATATTCGCTATGTATGCTTGTAGTTGAAAGGTACTAAGGGGAGAAAAAGAGCCAACAACTTGACCAGAATTATTAATGTCAATATTGGTGTCGATGTGCCTAGCGGTTGATGGCATAAGATCATGTAGGCTATTGCCATCAAACAGAAAACTGTGATCCAATAATTGATTATTAATCAACACAGTAGACACGCCCACAACTATCCCAGAATCATTAACCGAGAACGCCTGACTTTTATCGCCCCCATTCAGAACACCAAGATCAGTAATCGTATACTGAGGAGCTGCGTATGAATAACCAAAAAATATATAGAGGAACACGCACAAAACACCTCTATGACTTAATGAAAATTTAAACTTAGAAAAATTTCCACTCATTTCATTATCTCCGTAATATTTTACATAACTGACTAATAGAACCCCCATAGATCAATTTGCGCACATGGCTATCTGCAACTTACATTGCCCGTCACTACTTACCTAACTAAAGTTTGTTGCGGACAATTTTACATTTACTAAAACTTAACGCCCAACTAAAACGCAGAAAGCAACAACGTAGGCGTCGTTTTGAGTTGTTTGTTATATTTTTAACGAAATTGTAGATGGCCAATTTCACAATAATCCTGAGTTGACCTATTTGTGTAAATAGTTACAGTTTTACCTGCCATTTTTGCCGCAAGTAGTACACTTAGATAGGCATTATAATTTGGGCTATCGTAACGAATGTATGCCCATTTATTTGAGTTTCCACATAAACTGGGTTCACCTTCTAACCGAACTCGAAAAGAATATGGGAGACCGCTCTCAACTTCAACAAGGTCAATCTTTCCACTATTTGAACCATCCCACGCGCTTACCTGTGTAGATAAGAAGAAGAGAAATCCGATAATTAATTTTTTCATTAACTTATCCTGTCTTGAGAATATAACGCCGGTAATACGGGAAAACTTGCAGCGACAGCGAAAAGTTCTTCCGTATATTTGGTTTTGCAATAACAGCGATACTTAAAGTATCGCTCTGCTAGTTAAATAGAAAGCGCAAGAAAGTTAAAATTAAAACTTGATGCACTGATTTAGTGACACACCAAATTTATAACTCTGAAATGGTCACACTTATAAATATAATCTGTGGCACCAAAGAAGAAACGACTGAGATGAAAACACGGTTCTGCCTTGATACCGAGATAACCAAACTATACATGAATGGTTGAATTACACAAGCCTTTAGGCTTTAAAAATACTAAAGCCTTAAAGCGCTTTATAACAGCATGATTTATACTCACGTGCTTAACCGTGGTGGGAATGGGGTGATCGGTCCTGCTGATGCTTTGGAGCCAGCCTATTAAGATTGATATATTCGTAGGCGAAAATGGAGACAAGCTTTACCATCAACTAAGCGTGCTTTAACTCTTGGAAGTGAGTTCGCAAGGCTCTGAGAGGAAATCGCCAAGCTCATAGGCTTGTAAATGAAGTTTCGAAGGAGGATCACAAGCTTCTGAGGCTTGCGTTTGCTCCATCAAGCTTTGCAAATGGAGAAATTTTCACCATCGACAAAGCTCAGCACCTTGGGCGTGCCCCTCTGAAGCTTGCAAATGCACAAATTTTGCTCATCGACAAAGCTTAGAAGCTTGTGAATGAAGTTATGGAAGAGAATCGCAAGGCCCAAAGACTGACTTACTCACTAAATAAGGTCGAGAAAGGCGAACACTAAGCGGGGTTAAGCGCCGCTTCGCTAAATGCTAAATTTATTATTGCTCTAATATTCTGCGAATCACCGGCTCAAGCCCTGTAAGCCCCCACGACTGTCCCAAGGCAATGGACGTATCAACATCACCCGTGCTTAAACCTTTGTAAAGGGCCACCAAGGCACCAACTCGATTACCGCTGGCGCAATGTACCAAGACAGGTTCATTGCCAATATTTGTTAAAGTCTGTTGCAGCGAATTGGCGTTATTTTCTGTAATACCCTCTGCACCAGCTACAGGAATGGAATGGTAGACCATGTCAAGAGAGGCAACATACTTCGCCTCATCCCAATCTTGTTCCATTGCAGGCCGTAAGTTAACGATATGTTTAATGCCAAGTTTAGCCAACGCTGATAGCTGTTGCTTACTCGGTTGCCCACTTGAAAATACATTTTGGTAGGGGTTGCGAATATTTTTGATTGCGAGATTCTCAATATTCTCCTTATCGATTTCTGCATTAGTGAAACCGGTCATAACAATAAAAAAAAGAGACTAACCAAATAATTAAAAACTTGCCTTTGCATAATAAACTTCCTTAACATTTTCTTAACTGTATAACGACGCATAGAGCTAAAATATCTATTTTGTGAGATAGATTCTAATTAACTCTTCGGATGCACCAACTTCATCTGCGCACTTCTAGGTTTATCCGGTTTAACTTTAGGGCGATATACATGGGCCTTGGATTCGTCATAGAGATAGGAATCTCTAAATTCATCGGTACCCAGCACCGGCCCCACCAATATTAAAGCGGTACGAGTAAATTTTTTCTCCCGCACCTTCGCCACAATATCTTGCAAGGTGCCCACCACTTTATCTTGATCCGGCCAGCTGGTGCGATAACAAACGGCTACGGGGCAATCTTCACCGTAAAAGGGCACCAGCTCTTCCACAATTTTATGAATACGAGTCACACCCAAATGAATTGCCAAGGTCGCGCCGCTGGCCGCCAGTGCCGGCAGACGCTCCCGTTCGGGAAAGGGAGTTTTACCTTCGTAACGGGTGAGAATAATGGTTTGAGTGACACCGGACAGAGTTAACTCTTTACCCAACCATGCTGCCGAAGCGGAGGTAGCGGTTACACCGGGAATAATTTCATAATCAATGTCCAATTGTTCCAGGCGGCGAATTTGTTCGCCAATGGCACCGTATAAAGAAGGATCTCCCGAATGCACACGGGCGACATCTTTACCTTCTTGATGGGCGGCTTTGATATATTCAATAATTTCATTTAAATGAATAGATGCCGTATCAATTATTTTTTCCGCACTGTCTTCCACAGCGGCAAAAATATCACGGGGCACTAGGGAACCCGCATATAAAATCACTGGGCAGCGATTAATTAGTTTTTGTGCTTTAACGGTAATAAGTTCAGGATCACCGGGACCTGCACCAATAAAATAAACTGTCATAACTTTTTCTTATAGCCTCTAGGTGTATACACCCACTGTGTTGAACCATTAATAATATGTCGCGACTCGCTATTGCCCACGGAAACTAGGGTAAACATATCCACATCCGCCACATTTAACTTATCTAAAGTGGTAATGGTAATGCTTTCATCTTCGCGGGTTAATTGTCTGCCCAATACTACAGGTGTGGTTGCCGGACGATATTGCAATAAAATATCCCGCGCAGTATTGATTTGCCAATCGCGTTTTTGCGAACGGGGGTTGTAAAAGGACACAATAAAATCACCGGAACCGGCACTATGTAGACGTTTTTCTATAGTTTCCCAGGGCGTCAATAAGTCCGATAAGGATATGGTACAAAAATCATGGCCCAACATAGCACCCACTCTGCTGGCTGCCGCTTGCATAGCGGAAATGCCGGGAACCACTTCTATTTCAATATCCAACCATTCGGGGTGATCCTCTTTACCTTGCAACTGTTGATCGAGCAATTCAAAGACTAGGGTAGCCATGGCATAAATACCAATATCACCACTGGATATCAGCGCGGTTGTCTTGCCACTGGCGGCCAAATCCAAAGCCAAACGGGCACGACCAATTTCTTCACCCAAGGGTAAGTCGTGATGGGTTTTACCCTCACAAACTTCACCCAGTAATTCCAAATAAAGACCATAGGCCACCAAATCACTGCTGGCTTTAATAGCCGCAATCGCTTTCGGAGCAACCCAGTCTTTATCACCGGGCCCCGTACCTACAACATACAACTGACTCATCGATTTCTTTTACCTTTTATCTCTTATTAAACCAGTCATGCAATAGTTGTCCTAACTATTGCATGACATCGCCCTCTAAAATCGGTGGAATTACGTCGAATCCCTAAATTTTAGAGAGCTCGCAAGTGCTAACGCACTTGGCGGTACGTCCTTGCACCGTATTAACCTATCTTTTGTATGCCCGCGCTATGGCACAGGTGGCTTTGGCTGTTTTTTGTTTATTTAATACTAATTCTGCTTCATCGCCCGCGGCCATTTGCGCGGCCCATAAAGCGGCTGACTCCGCCACGCCGTAAACACCCACGGTATTATAAACATATTCAGATTGAGTACTGAGCAGGTGGTTTACTTTTATCAACTCATCTTTATGGTATGTCCGATAAGGTTTATCTAAGTGTTTGGCCAAGGTGATTAAGCCAGTTTCATCGGCTTTAATATCAATACTATTAATGCTTTCTACTTGCTCCAAAGAGAGTTGAGCTTGTGTTAGGCAAGTTTCTAACAAGGTTTGTAATTCTTCTTGCGGGCAATGTCTTTCGCAGCCCATTCCCAAAGTGTAAACAGGCTGTAAATAATTTTTAGCCGTGGTGATAACCGCTCGGGCATGGATAATATCCGCCACCTCCGCTGCCCAGTTGTTAGCACCACCTTCATGGCCGGATAATAAAGGTATTACATACTTGCCCTGCTCATCCAATACCAATACGGGTGGATCTTTATACTTGCTTTTTATAACGGGCGCTAAGGTTCTAACGACAATACCTGTGGCACAGATGAATATCAAAGAGTCGCCGGCGTTAAAAGCCCGCTGTACTTTTTCAGCAAAGGGTTGCGGTTTGTACCATAACGCACTGTGGGGTAATTTATCCCGCAGGGTTTCACCCAAACACTTACCCTCATCCGTTAAAGCAACTATACGAATCGCTTTAGGTTTCACGAGCGATCACGTTCCTGTTTAGTCACCACAAAAAGTGAAAAGTAAGGTCCGGCTTCGCCCTGCAATTGCTGCACATTCCTTGCTATATATTCGCCTTCGCGGCCAATATATTCCAGGTAATTGGCTTCGGCCAGGCGATTACTGGCCTTTAGGGCATTCAGAATACGTTGGCGTGAACGTCCCGCCTTCATAATCACCACACTATCATGGTTGTTTAGGGTGTCCAATAATTGCTGATCACTGTGTCGACCACTCATTACGGCAAAGGATTCTTTTAACATAGTCAAAGGCAGCTGCAATGCAGATGAAGCAGCATGCACTGAAGAAATACCGGGTACAACCTGACAGGGATGTTGATCTTGTAAGCGTTCCAATAAATAAGCAAAAGAACCAAAAAACAAAGGGTCGCCTTCGCAGAGGAAAACCACTGTTTTGCCAACTTGAATGGCTTCGGCAATGGCTCCGGCAGCTTTATTGTAAATACCGTTGGCAATATTGCGATCATCACACATTGGCATAACCACCGGTATTTCTTCCTGCTTAGGGGCAGCTTTATTCAATGCCTGGGCTGCAATAACTTTCGCTTGGGATTCCCCCTGAGCATTGGCGATATAACTGATAACATCGGCTTGCTGAATTAAAGTATAGGCTTTTAATGTGATAAGTTCCGGGTCACCTGGACCCACGCCCACACCGATAAATTGGCCTGTCATAACAACCTACCTATTTTGTAAATTTAAATAAACTTACGGGTAATTTTTCCCGATAGTTCCATAGCCCCGATACCATCTCGGCTTTTTTCACAGCGATCTCCAAAGCCTCTACTTGTTCACTGGGTAGTGAAGAGGCGAATTGTTCTAACTGTGCTTTGGTTTTATCCGTAACAGCGCTAGCCACTAATAAACCTCGTGCAGGTAACTGTTGCCATACTTGGGTTAATAAGCCTTCCAATTCGCCATCACTACCGCCAATAAATACTTTATTGGCCTTGGGTAAATCCACCAGTATAGCGGGCGCACGCCCGGCAATAATTTCCACATTACTCACTACACCAAAGCGTTGGCGATTAATATTTAAATACCGGAGGCGTTCTTGATTATATTCTATGGCATATACGGTGGCGCGCTCATTCCAATAGGCTAACTCGGTGGCCAGGCCGCCACAGCCGGCACCGATATCCCATATTACATCATCATTTGCCGGCTGCATTAAGGAGAGTATGGCCAGGCGCACTTCCCTTTTGGTAATCATACCCTTGCCCGGCTCAGCACCGGTACTGTAATGAGTATCGGGAATACCGGGAAACTCCGGTAATACACCACCCTCCCCTATAGTTTTTATCACGGTAATATGAAGGGGATCGAATGCCATAGCATCCGCTAATAAATCATCTACCGTAAAGGTACGGATATTTTGCTGTTGATAACCCAGATGCTCGCATACCCAGAGCTGGGATTGCGCAAAACCCGCCGCCTGGCATTCTTTGGCCAACACAGATGGTGAGCTATTGCCATCCGTCAAAATCACTAAAGTTTGTTTGGCTTTAAGGCAGCGACGAATCTTTTCCACTGGCCGACCGTGTAGGCTCAATACATCCACATCTTGCAATGACAAACCCAAAGCATGGCAAGCGGCTTGTATACTGGATATGGCGGGATAAAAACTCAGTTGCTCAGCAGCAAAGTGCTGCCCAAACCAACGACCGATACCATAGTACAGGGGATCACCCGAGGCCAATACAGCAATATCTTGGTCCATATGGCTTGCAATAAAAGACTTCAATTCCGCTAGTTTAGGTAGTACCTGTTGTTTGGGCCGATTAGCTTGCTGTTGTATAAATGATTGCACAGTTTCTAGTTGACGTTCGGAGCCAATCACCATATGGGCTTTAACTAAAGCAGCTTGTGCAGACTTAGACAGCTGAGCTTTTTCAGCAACACCCAAACCTATAATATGAATAGTAGGCATTAATAATATTCGCCTATATTACAACGTAATAGAGCATTACAAGCAGCAGCGGAAACAGCGCTCCCACCGAGTCTGCCCAACAAGGTAATACACTCAATACCCAGTATTTCATGCACTTCCCACAAGGCTTGTTTAGATTCCTCAGCACCCACAAAACCCACCGGCATAGCAATAATCAGAGCGGGTTTATCTCTTCCTTGCTCAAGCATTTCCAATAAACGAAATAAAGCCGTGGGCGCATTACCGATCACCACTACGCTACCGGCCAGATAATCCTGCCAGGATTGCAATGCTGCCATGGAGCGCGTTTCACCGGTAGCCTTGGCCAAATTAATGGTTTGTTGATCATTTAAAAAACACAGCGGTTCCCGCTGAACCATACGTTTGGTAATACCCTGTTTAACCATTTCAACATCGCAGAGAATAGGACAATCACTGGCTAATGCTTGCAAACCTTTGGTGCAGGCATTGTCACTGAAGCGTACTTGCGCCGCCACTTCGGGCATACCCACGCTGTGCACAATGCGCATAACCACTTGCTGTTGTTCTCTACTCAAGCCATCCAGTTGCGTAAGCTCTCTTATTTGGCGAAAGCTTTCCTGTTCAATAGCCTGTGGGTTTACTTCATAATCAAAAGGCATAATGTCTCTTTATCGGCTTAAAGTGTTTACTACAAATTGTTCACAAGCTTCCGTGGTGAAGAAAATATTATCCGCATCTGGCAAATTCGGTCGTTGCAACATATATACAGGTATATTCAATTGCCTTGCCGCATGGAGTTTGGCTTCCGTTGCTTGACCACCACTGTTTTTACTCACTAAGACATCCACCTGATATTGTTGCATCAAAGCCAGTTCATTTTGCTGGCTAAATGGCCCAATGGCTTTCAGCCATTGCATACTTTCCAGTAATTTAACTTTCGGTTTAACCGCTGTGCGCAGTAAATATTTTTGTCCTGCAACATGTTGTGTTGTTAAGTTATCCAATACTGATTGTTCCAGTTGTCCAGAAGTAAAAAATACGGATTTTTTAGCCGTTAATGCCGGCAAGAGTTGGCCCCAATCCTTAAACAAGTGCCAATCATCCCCCTCTTGTACTTGCCATGGCGGGCGATGAAAACGCCAGCAGGGAATGTTACTCTGTTTTGCCGCAGTGACCGCCGTGCTACTCATGGTCTGCGCATAGGGATGAGTTACATCCAAAATAGCACTGATATTTTGTTGCTGAATATATTTAAGCAAACCACCGAACTGACGAAAACCGCCGGTGATAATTTCACAGGATACGTCCGGCATTCGCACCAAGCCCGCCACACTATAAATTAATGTTATCCCTTGGTTATGCAGTTTATCGGCTAAATGTCGGGCATCGGAGGTTCCACCCAGTAGTAACAAGGTCACTGGGATTTTACTCCCGCATTGCCGGCAAAATGTCCCCGTCGATCAATGGCCCAAACTTCTACTTGCACAGATTCCGGTACAATGCTTTGCGCTTTACTTAAAGCTGCTTCACAAAGCACAGGAACAATATCGATGTTTTCCATTTGGCAAAGCTTTAACACTTCAATACTGGTATTGGCGTTTTTAATGGAGTTTAGAAGTTTATCACTTGCTCCTAAGTGCTTACTTATCGCTCCCAGATGATCAAAATCAATGGCCGACGCGCGGCTATTTAAATCCATATGGCCATTGGCCAATTTACTGATTTTGCCAAAGCCACCACAAATACTGAGTTTTTCTATGGGCGCTTTTTTAAGATGCTTTAATACTGCACCGGCAAAATCACCCATTTCAATCAATGCCATATCATCGAGCCCATAGTGGGACTTTATAGCCGCTTCGCTGCTATTGCCGGTACTGGCTGCAATATGTTTTATACCATTGGCCTTGGCCACGTCGATGCCCTGATGGATGGAGGCAATCCAAGCGGCACAGGAAAAAGGTCTCACGATACCCGTAGTGCCCAATATGGACAGCCCCCCTACGATACCTAAACGGGGGTTCATGGTTTTTTGTGCAATGGCTTCGCCGTTTTCAATACCGACCGTAACTTCAAAACCACCTTTATAGTGGTATTGCTTTGCCATTGACTGCAAGTGCTCTGTGATCATTTGTCTGGGAACAGGGTTAATGGCTGGTTCACCAACGGCCAGTGCTAAACCATCGCGAGTCACTGTACCCACACCCTCGCCCGCTTTAAAAATAAAAGCGCGCTGTGGTATTAATCTCAACTCCACAAATACGGTAGCGCCATGGGTAACATCGGGGTCATCGCCGGCATCTTTAATAGTGGACGCTCTAATGGCCTTATCCAGTTGTTGATAAGCAATAATGCTTAACTCAACTATTTTACCCTTGGGTAAGGTGATACTGATTATTTTCGGTTGCTGATTGGCCAGTAACCGGCTTGCGCAGGCAAGACTGCAAGCGGTGGCGCAAGAACCTGTGCTTAAACCCGTTCGCAGGGATTTGGTTTGTTCGTTACTTTCTTCCCACACAAGTCGGCCCACACAGGCTAAAGCGCCTGGCTTAGCCAAAAACCACCGAGTAAGATGGATGCCATAGCGAGTGCGTAGCGGCTGCCGCGAAAGAGTTTTGTATAACGCTGCTCAAGGAATTTTTGCAAGCGACCAAAACCCAGTCCAAAAAAGATCATGGACAACATAACACCTAAGGAAAATAATAATAAATAGGTAAGCGCTGAAGATACTTGCCCCTGAGCAACTGCGGGTATTAAGGCTAAAGCTGGGGCGCTACCGGCCAAACCGTGTAATAGGCCAACCATCACAGGCTTATGCGCTTCGTGATCAGTGCAATCGACGCGCGCTACATTATGATTGGGATCTTGCCAGTGGGTATGGACAATATCACCATGGCGATGAGTGTGTAAGCTAATATTCTCACGGCGAAAACGCCACAGACAGTTAAGTCCTAAAGCAATTAATAACAAACCCACACCAAGTTCTGCAATATACTGTAATGAATGGGGCACAGCAAAACCTAAACCGAATAATAAAATGCCACTTAGCAATAAAACCACGCTGTGCCCTAAAGCCCAATAAGCACTAAAAAACAAGGTTCTTCGCATACTTGGTCGTTGATTGCTTAATGCGGATACAGCCATAACATGGTCGGCATCCAAGGCGTGCATAAAACCCAGACCAAAACCAATCACTATAGAGGGCAACCAATCAACCAGCATGTTGCACCTCAGTATCCACTACAGTTTCTACGATATTTTCTAATGTGAGCGCAGGCTTAAATAAGGCTGCGATCGCCCGTGCGTTGGATGGAAAAAATAAATGCAGGTAGGTTGCCGTTAGATTTTTCAGGCGGTATA
>JANQMK010000046.1 GCA_028280085.1 Pseudomonadales bacterium | reverse complement strand
TTTCTAGCAATATCTTGTTGTGCTCTCCGATTCATCTTTCCCGACTCCAAATTTAGTGAATAACAGTATAAACTGTCCACCTAAGTCGGGGTTTTCATAACCTGACCCCCCTATCCTCTTTGACGGAATACTGCTAATGGGTGACCCCCCTATCCTATCCCTAGTCAGTAGTTTGTATATTAACCTGCTGGACCCTACGCCCTCTGATCAAACCGCTCTGTAAATTGACATCAATTTGCCCCAAGCGTACTTTGGTTACCTCCAGTGTGGTTGAACATTGTCCCGTTGCACCGGCCGCTAAAGACCCTCCAGGAATAGTAAAACTACCACTGTCTGTTGTTGAGTACTCAGACAAAATAGGGTCATTTTCATTTAAACAGGAAGAAGTCTCGAATATTTCCACGGTGTCTTGTGAACCAAATGACTCCCAAGTAATTATTAAATCATTCACCCGGCTAGCCATAGTCGATGGCGTAGGCGAAGTAATCTGAAAGGATTGCGGAAGCGTGACAAAAGAGTTAGGCGCATGTGCGTACTCATTGCGAAAATACGAAACATAGTAGGTATTCGATGGGTCTGCCATTACATTAGCAAAATACCGAATATCACCAACAAAATAGAAAAAAGGGAAGATAAAAAAATCTGCAGCAGTGCCTTGCAGCTTTTTATCACTCAAACGCATTTGCGATAACTCATCAAACAGATTTTCAGATAAATTTAGCTCGGTAACCGGTTTTTCTCCAGTAAGCCAAAGCTCATCGCTATCAATCAATGCCACCTGCGTATTTGACCCTACACCACCCTCCAATAATTGCACCATGACCGTAACCCTATCGGACTGTTCAGAAACGACATGGATATCAACATGCGTATTGCTGGTATCAACTAAGCTCGAAGGAATGGGATCGTCATCATCGCAGGCTGAAACTAAAAGGGTGCAAATAATTACTGTAAAAGTAGCAATAGATTTAACGGTCGGTAATTTTAATTTATACATATTAAGAAGCCTCATTAGAATTTGTAGCGAATGCCGGTGGCGATGGTATCAATGTTGGAACCTGATACGTCGTTATAGTGAGATACGCCAAGATTCATCGTTAGCCGATCGAGAAACGTCTTACTGATTCCAAGCCGAATCATAGGGCTGGTACCGGAATCTTCACCGATTCGAAACTCTCTGAGATAGGCATCAACATCCCAATCTATTAAACCGATACCGATGTAGTAATCTAAGATCTTCGTTTTATTGATTTTGTTAACCGCAGCACTGACACCGGTAACCTCTAAGCGATTATTAAATAATCCGGTTTGAGTGAAATATGAAAAATCGAGCGCTTCCACCTGAAAACTGAATTTGTCGCGTTGGTATCCAACTACAAAGGCATCATAATCCTCTGTATTAACTCCATTGCTGCTGGGGTTCGCCCTGCCATACTCATAACCCAGAAATAGGCCATCGGCAGCCTTAGCTATGCCCGGCAAAGCAAAACACGTTAATGCAACTACTAGTATTGAATATTTTTTCATAAACAACGTTCCTGTTGGTTAATAAAACCCTAGTGCTTAACAACAGTATACGATTTGAACCTTAACGTAAGCTGAACAGGTAGCGATTGCTTCTATCTTATTGATTTATAGGGCTTTATTGGCGGGAAAGGCCTCATGCAGGCCTTGCAAAGCTTAGTACTAAAAAAGTTACGGTAAAGTTAACTGCTAAACAGCAGCGCTTGGTAATGTTATGCGGGCAAATGAATACCGATAGTGGAACCGGCACTTGGACTATAATGTCTCAGTCTCGAACTCCATCGTTCCCTGGCAATGGATATCTTCTTTAGCTCCGTGAGACCGTAATTTTTCAAATATCCAGACAAAAAACCCAACGGCCAATACAGTAGCTATTGTACCATACAGCCCAAGCACAGACTGCTCGGTATAACATGTCCAGATAAATTGCAAAACACATAAGACTGCCACAATAAGTATGGTTGGCTTTCTACCAATAACTGAAACTGCATAAACTCCGAGTGGCGCACCTAGTGCAACTACCGGTGCCGCGGCAAGCCAGTTTTCATACACGCCGCTTTCCACACCGGTAAACAAAAGCTTGACTAAAATACCTAACACAGAGCAATAAGCCATTATTACCACAGAGGTAGGTATTGATATTCGAAGATCTGTTCTACATAAAAATATTAGCGTCGCGTAAACAAATAAATCAATACCAACACCAGTGATTGCTACAACCGTTACTCCAAATACAAGCCCGAGAACAAATCCTAATTTAAACTCAGCTCGTTTTTCCCCTAAATTAGCTGAATAAGACGATATTTCATTCATGCGGTATAGGTGCAACAAACCAAAACTAGCCCAAATAGTAGAAAAAAGTATTTTAATAAAAAGATCTGATATTAGCGGTGCAATATATAATATGCCCATAGGCACGCCTATAGTGGCCCCCAAGATCGAACCTAGTAATATCTTGTTAGCAACAGGCTGACGGCGGGCAAATATAAATATGCTGGCACTGGTCATACCAATCGCCTGCACAGCGAAGCTAAAATCGCGCCCTAGGGTTGCCGGCTGATCTAGAATTAGCACTAACACTGGAAATCCAACGGTGCCACCACCCATCGGTGTTGACCCGGCAACATAACTACCCATAGCCATCGACAAAGCAATAGCCCAGTTATCTTTAACGACTTCCCATAGGTCAAAATTTAATACAAAAAATAGCCAAAAACCATAAAAAACGGCTAGCCACAGATACCAGTAGCGTAGACTATTTTTTTGCAGCAAGTGGCGAATCATAAGGTTAGAACTTTGACGCAAAAGACTTAAGGGAGCCTAGCGTTCTTTGCATCAACC
This sequence comes from Pseudomonadales bacterium, assembly GCA_028280085.1. Taxonomy (GTDB): domain Bacteria; phylum Pseudomonadota; class Gammaproteobacteria; order Pseudomonadales; family JANQMK01; genus JANQMK01. The sequence goes on along the minus strand of JANQMK010000046.1, from coordinate 753 downwards.
AATGTTTGTATATGCGCCAACGACGCTATCATAAAATGCATGAGCTCTAATTGCCCATTTTGATGAAACATCAATAGTTCATCAGCTGACAAACTCTTAAAACGCTCTTCATTAATAGTATTTAACCCCTCTAAACTATCATTTTTCGAGTTTTTATATTGAATGTTCAAATTCAATGGCGAAATCAAATCATAATTAATCCATTCGTCTATTATTTTCTTCGCCAATTGATCACCCCTTGCTAACTCCTTCAGCATATTGATTATGCGTTTAAAATAATCACTCTGCTCACCGTTTTCTAAGAACAAAGCTTGTCCACGATCATTAATACGATTACTTTCTATATCAATAAACACCGTCAAGCTATTCGTATCCTGGTCAGGGTCCGATCCCTCTTTTATATCAATCAGAAACGGCTGCCTCTGGACATTCAAAGGAATATAGGAAGCATTCCAACTGCCATTACCAAGAAATAGGTTTTCATCTTTCTCAAAACCCAATAAGGCTGCAAAACTAATTTTTTCAGTATTTCCATCCTTAATAATAAATAATGGATAATGAGCGATAAGATAACGAAACTCTTGCGGCACAACCGTTACCATACTTATATTGTCACCATATGTCGCACCAAACGCAGATACGACTTTCAGATTTTTGTGGATAAAATTATCCAACAGAACTGGCTTTATCATGTTACCCGCATTCCTTCAATTCTATAAATGAGGGCAGTCCATAAATGCCCAATACCTTATT
>JANQMK010000045.1 GCA_028280085.1 Pseudomonadales bacterium | reverse complement strand
AACGCCTTTGGATGCGGGCCACATGCCGCAACCTTTAAAAAAAACCAATTTAGGAACCACAAGCTACGCTTTATTGGCTCCGCATGCCAAACTTGTTAGGGTAGCTGAACGCCAAACTAATAATAACGAAACAAGTTGGCAAAAGCACTAAACTTTACCGTACAAGACAACCTTGGAACGGCAACCGCTTTTTGAATAGCAGCCCCATATAGCTTAGAACCGCATGGGGCCTGGCAAGCCGAAAACCTGCACCAATGCCCTTTACAAGATTTTAGTCAGACGACACGTTAAGAAACCCCACTTCCGACTAAAACCCAACGCCTTAACAATGACTGCCTTGCCATCGACTGAGTTGAAAAGTGTCGATGGCCATGTTGAAACACTCAACAAACCGATGTTCTGGTACCGTAACGCCGCAGTAAATTGCGGCTATTCCGTCGCTTGTTTTGGTGGCAGCGTAGCGGCCGCCAAAACAAGCGACGGAATAGCCGTCAATTTGACTGTCTTGTTAGCTCTGGACTGCAATGAAGAAAAACACAGCCATAAAACATATAAACCAGACAATACTGCCCTGATACCCGCGATACAAGACGGACTGATTGGGACGTTTGGGATTGACGTAGATGGTTACATCACTTCCCTTGACGATACCCGACAGCACTGTAGTTGCGTTGCCATACTTACTAGACCAAAGATCACCATACTTAATCTTACTACCCCTATAAGAAGAGCCCATGTATGAATAATGATATTTGATACTAGGCTTACTCTCCTCGACTCCATCATTTATCCGAGTGTCGATACGAACGTCCGTGACCTTTGCTGTATGTGCCCGCCAACTATCGGAGGCTCTCCCTTTCACAATCTGATAAATCTCATACAGGAATATTAAAAGCGCTAAACACCAAAAAATAATCTTCCCATATATTCCGAGTTCTATTTCCATACTTTAGAGCTAACGCCTTTGGATGCGGGTCACATTGCCGCAACCTTTAAAAAAACCAATTTAGGAACCACAAGCTGCGCTCTATTGGCTCCGCATGCCAAAATTGTTAGGGTACTTGAACATCAACCCAATAATAACGAAACAAGCTGGCAAAAACACTAAACTTTACCGAACAAGACAACCTTGGAACGGCACCTGATTTTTTAATAGCAGCCCCATATAGCTTGGAACCGCATGGGGCCTGGTAAGCCGAAAACCTGCACTAATGCCCTTTACAAGATTTTAGTCAGACGATACGTTAAGAAACCCGACATTGCGACTAAAACCCAATGTCTTAACAATGACTACCTTGCCACCGACTGAGTTGAAAAGTGTTGATGGCTACTTTAAAACACTCAACAAACCGATGTTCTGGTACCGTAACGCCCGCATAAGAGGCGGAGCGTCAGCGACGTCCTGCGACCAGCGGGAGCGAACTTGATGCGCTTGTTATGCATTTTACTCCTTAGTATCACAATTCAACAATCTGATGTTCAAAAAGGTACTCTCTACCATCTTTAGTAAGCTGAATACATGAAGGATAGTTCTTGACGGTAGTCAGTAGTCCAGACCTTTTGGCGTCTAAAAGATATTTATCAACCGTTATTCGATGCATGCTCATCGTGCTTAGAAGATCATAAAACTTAATATAACTAAGTGACGTTTTGTTAAAGCAGTGTGCTACCCCTTTCATAACTTCTTTAATTCCATCAGCAGTTCTATCCGGGCCAGAATTTTCCATAGGTTTAAATGGGTTTGCACCTACTTCTGGCTTTTCAAATAATGGCGCGTCAAGCAAGTGTCGTAATAGTTCATCAAAGCTAAATTCTAAATCATTATCATTTGAAAAATTGACAAACAGCTTTGTACTCAAAAATGTCGGTACATTATGAGTGCCAGCAGGCTGCCTTATGATTGGAATAACTTTTGAATTATCTATCTTTGAGAGCAAGCTAGAAGTCATAATCATTTTTTCATAACCTACGCCGCCTTCGCCTGCATTAGCTTTTTCAACATACCGATTAGAACAAATCATCAAAACAAACTGAGCAGATTCTAATTGTGTTTCCATAAAATGTGGCAGATCGTCGCCAGGCTTCAGATCCCATTGATCCAGTGCAGCATCAATTCCGCGATTACGAAGAGTGCTAGCAAAATCGAGCACCCATTTTTTGTGTTCAGCTGAGTCATGGGAGTACGAAATAAAAACTCTCGGTGGATTCATGTAACGAGACCTTATTCTTTGTTATTAAAATTTAGCAATTATGTTACCCGGTCTTATGCATAACGTTTTGCTCGCTGGAAAAATAGGAGCGCAGCGAGTATTTTTTCCGGTGCAGCTACTTGTTAGGTTTTTGACCACGAGCCTCACCTGTAATAAATAATAAAAACATGCCAAATGCAGCGACAAACCACGATGCGAATGGATGCGTGAACACCTGAAGATATAAGGGTGTAGGTATTGAAATACTTACTAACTCTGTACTATCGGCAGGATAAGAACCACTATATTTTTCTGAGGACAGTAATTTGCCATTTAAGTCATAGTGATACTTCATGTCGCCTCGTGCTGTGAACATATAAAAAGTAGAATTTTCAGCTGGAAACAACTTGAATGAGCCACCTGATGCCTTTACAGACCAACCTCTTATAAACTGAAGAGACTTATCATATATTTGCACTCTCCCAGATGGTTCATGCGGAACAACGATGTTGCCATTAGGATATTCTAAAGCCTTATCTGTCGAACCAATTGGCCACTCAAAAGATGGGGAAGTACCTAAACCGGCTGTTGCCGACAGTGCAGAACCAAAAAAACCTACTGCCCCAACAATAAGGCAGGCGCTAGCTATGAAATTTAATGCGGACTTCCAAGTGAACTCTTTTTGCGAAAAAGCGAGCCTTAAAGCTTGTATGATCCACACACCCAGCATTATTAAAATAAGAGTTGAGAAGAAATTCAATTCCATTACTTAGTAAACCTAACGCCATGTTAATGGGCGCGCTGCTTTTGCGCGTCCCAGTGAGCGGTAGCGAACGCATTAAACATTTTGTTAGAAACCTGCCTGAACAAAAGCTTAACCAGCGCGCCAAATGTTGAGCATAACACCGATGCTTTTAAATAACCAAGCACCATGCCTGGATAAGC
>JANQMK010000036.1 GCA_028280085.1 Pseudomonadales bacterium | reverse complement strand
GTACATCTTACGCCACTCCTATGGTGGCAGGCGCTCTTGCTATGGCGATTTCGGTAGATAAGAGCTTACGCCCGCTTGAAGGTGGTAACTGGCATTGCGCCAGCGATTGCGATTCGCCTAACGCCTTAGCGCGCAAAGCGGCGGCCCACGATGCCGTTAAAAGGTTAAGAAGTGCATTACTGCAAGGCGTCAAGCAAACAAAGCAATTTGAAGATACGACTATTAGGGAACAATGCCTGTGGACGCCGGGCTTTGATGAGGGTAATACCGATGCGCCATTTACTAAAGTATGCCTTAATCGCTGTATTGGCGAGGATGAAATAGGCGAGAGTGTGCTAGTGCAGCAGGATATTGATGGCACTGCTAATCCGTTATGGGGACATGGGATGACACCCGATCAGTTGACCACGCTTGATGGTTTGCTTGCACAAGCACAGGCACAGTACCAATACAGATTCGATCCTGAGCTTCAGTTTACGGCCAGCTATTGTCGGCTAGCCGGAATGACAGCAAAAGCGAAGGATATTATTCTCTCCTTACCTACTATTGATGATCATAACCCTCTCACGATTGACCCACCCGGTCTGGAACATGTCCATCTGCTCAATCCTAATGATGGAGCTACTCCGGCACAGCAGAAGCGAGGCTTTCTAAGTGTTGCAGGTTTGTTAGAGCAATTAGGTATTTTTGATATTAATGGGGTAAAACCTAGTGAGTATCATAAGGCGGCGTTTTTTGTGGTAGATAACAATACAGGAGACAATAACTTTATTTATGCGACCCCAGCTGTCCACGAAATTGATTACAATGACAATGATCTAAATAATGGCAATGAGCGATTGGTCTCGTTTAAGGCGTTTAAACCATACCACGATACCAGTAACGTTGACGCTAGCGTTAGCTATCTTTGGGATTTCGGTGACGGTACTACATCGACTGAAGAAGCACCTGTTCATCGCTATAAACAAACTGGGGAGTATACAGTTACATTAAAAGTAACCAGTGTGGTGAATGGTAAAGCCATGGTAGACGTGAGCGCGCCACAACGGGTTAAGCTAAATCCGCCAACAAACAAAACCTTTATTCGTTGGTCAACCTATGCTGATCCGGCGGGCTTTGTGTCTTGCCGTTTCCCAGATGCACCGGTAGTCGATGTATTTGAGGGTGTGCTTGAGAATGATCCGACGTGTAACGGCATTTATCTTGATGCCCCCAGACAATTGCATGCTTGTGGCAGATTTTGGGATACCAAATCGGAAACTATGATGGAGTTCAATACCACTGCCAACAATACTGGCTTTTGGATATTTAATCGCTGGGGTGGAGAAATTCACTTGTCCAGTAACGATGCTAATGCACCGAGTACGATGCCGTCCTATAGCTATGCCAATCGTGCTTGTGGTGCGGTGACTAATTTCCCGATTGAAGGCACACGGGGCTATAGTTTATATCGAGATGAGATACTGTTTTACAATTACTAGTAATTGTTTAACTAGGTCTTTGTGAGTCTGATTATTTTATAAAACAAATATACGCTTTAAGAATCTCGCTGGCCGCAACTACTTTATTTTACATGTTTAAAAGTAAAAGTGTTGCGGCCTTGTTTTATCCGGTGTTTATCTAATTGTTATGGGCTATAGGGTTTACCGTTTTTTACTTCTTCGTATAGCAAACCGATAGGTTATATCTCCTTAACAATTAGCTACTCAAACAAGTTAGCGTCTACCTGTCAGCAACAATAATTCCAAATAATAAATAGTTCCAAATAATATAAGGCCTTGAATAGCCTTGTAGTCTCAAATAGCCATTTAGTTTCGAATCATAG
>JANQMK010000035.1 GCA_028280085.1 Pseudomonadales bacterium | reverse complement strand
GCGTTTACGACCAAGACCGCCGTGCTGGCCTTAATCCTTTTGTTTCCCGGCGAAAAGGTATTGATTGGTGTTGGGCTATTTATGGTGATGTACGGCATTATCTATGCGCTGCTTGAGAACGATATTAGGCGCATACTCGCGTACTCGGTAGTAAATCAGGTAGGCTTTATGGTCTGCGCTGTCGGTATTGGTACTCAACTGGCCTTAAACGGTGCCGCGGCCCACGCGTTCGCTCATATTGTTTACAAAGCCTTGTTATTCATGAGTGCCGGCGTAGTTATCTATCGAACCGGCAAGAACCGGTGCACTGAGCTTGGTGGATTGTTTCGCACCATGCCGCTGACAACGGTCTGCGGCATCATCGGTGCACTTGCTATTTCTAGTTTTCCACTCACGTCAGGTTTTACCACCAAGAGCCTTATTTCCCAGGCGGCGGCTAATCAGGAGCTTGTTTGGGTTTACATGTTGCTGACCGCCGCTTCCGCCGGGGTTTTCCTACACGCTGGCATCAAGTTTCCATGGTTTGTTTTTTTCCAGAAAGATTCGGGATTACGACCCAAGGACGCCCCTTGGAATATGGGCCTAGCCATGATTATCTTTTCAGCCATCTGTATACTCTTGGGTATTTTCCCAGAGTGGTTATACGGTTTCCTGCCATATCCGGTAGATTATCAAGCCTATACGCCTGGCAAAGTTGTATTCTATCTACAGCTATTACTTTTCTCCGGCCTTGCCTTCTTTTTATTGTTACCACTAATGAAACGCACCGAGACGATCAGTTTGGATGTAGACTGGCTGTGGCGGGTCGCCGCGCCTAGCCTACTGAGACGCGTGGCAGAAAAATTAATGCCTCTTAAAGATCTTGGTATTAAAATGGATGCTGCTAACCGCGAGTTACTTCGTCATCTCACTTCTCGTTATCTCGGTCAGCCCCATACCGCCGATCGCCAAGAACGTGCCATATTTGCGCGCTCATGGCCTATTGGTACTACAGCTCTCTGGATAGCCATTCTTTTATCGGCATACGTACTCATTTACTACATCTGACGCAGGTATACCCGGTATATACAGTGGTTGCCGAAAACAGAGAAATTTCAGCAGGTACTGCAACTCCGTGTATATGCAGCTACACCTAGCAACGGAAAAACCGCGGCGTCTCCTATATCGGAAATGCCGCGGTTTGGTCTGGGAGTTGCAGCGTTTTATCGTGGTGCTCGGATGATTGCTCGCAGTACTGACTCATCGTCGAATAGATTCCCTTGGCCGCCGTTGCCAACAACAAAGTCAACCGTATCGCCTGCTGCCAACTGCATATCAAATTCATAGTAATACTCGCTTAAGGTACCGTTGCCCGTGCCGTTGCCTTGGGTGCTCTTCATCAGTGTGCCGTTGACGTAAACATAAAAATCAACGCTGTCATTACCATCCGCCAAGTTTCGGGCCGTACCGGCGATATTAACTAACCCTGCAGAAGACGGGCCCGCTACCCAGCGTGCAACCACATAGTCCCGTACCGCATCACCCTCGAACCCTAAGCCACCGGGATGCACATGCAGCTCATGATAGCCGGGCTGACCGTGGATAATAATATTCTCCACACCTGTTTCAAAGAGTAATGCTTTGGCGATTGCGGGCAAGTTAGCTGTCCCGTTCTGCCCCCCGCCATAGCCACTATTGCCTTGATTGCCAAGCACGCCCCAAGCCAACGGCTGGGTATCAGCGCCGGGGGCACTCGGGTTAGCATTATTGGACGATAGGTATTGCCACTGGCCGTCACCCGCCGTATCCGGGACACTGTTACTCCCGGCTTGCCCAAAGTCTACCGCCAAGTCAGCGACTGGGTGCAATGAGACTGCGCCAGGTGCGCCATACCAGAAGGTTGCCGCCGCCAGGTCCAGCTGTCCCTGTTGCCACTTCCAAATCTCCATGTCCATCTTCAGCGATTGTTCAAACGCAATGGCGTCCAATCCGCGCACTCGGCCTTGAATCGTCAACTCACCGTTTGTTCCCCGATTGCCTGCGGCGTTGGGTTGGGTGACAAAGGGGGACAAAAACTCCTGCCCACTACCGAAGGAGTAACCATAGTAGTCTTCGGTCCCTGTACCCATATGGGTAGGGGTTCCGGCGGAACCATCTCCGTTTTGATTGAGGTAATCGATGTAGATCTTCTCATCGCCTTCACCCCACCAGCCATTAAGCCCAGCGCCAGTGCTGGTGTTGCGAATCGACATAGTATCGCCCACTAGTACGCCGCGGCCGCGAATATCAATAAAACGGAAGTCGCCATCGCCTTCAGCACTATAAAGCTCGCGCAGGGCCGCATCTCCAGGCCAAGCACCACCCGGGGCCTGGCGTGTCAGAATAGACTGTTCCGACACATAGTCCGCATGAAAGTGCATTGAGTTGTTGTGCCAGGACCAAGCCCCTGAATCCACTTCCATGTCAACGGTAACCGCTTGATTTCCCTCATTCACTATTCTCACTTCGGCAGCGCTCTGGTACGGCATGACCCATAAGCTCAGCATCGTGCCGTCACTGGCCACACGGCGCATGTAATCCGCGCCCGTGTTGTAGGGGTTGCCCGCGCTTTCACTGAGACCATTGCCAAAAAACTGGCCGACAGGAATACGCGCGGTCTGCTGGCCGTCGAAGGTCAATACGATTGTGGTATCAGTCAGCGCAGCCGCTTGATTGCTGCCGGATACATTGAGCTGAAGGCGGCGAATCGCCCCGGGACCTTGCAACTGATGCACAAAGGACTGCCCGGGGCTGAGTTGCGAACCGTCGGCAAATTGTTGGGTGATGGAACCGGTCGGTACCAAAGCACTGAGGCGCGCATTCGCATTGGTGAGATTAGCCTGATAGGTGGTCTTATCCGCTTCGGTATAGCTAGTGACGTTGGCGCCTGATGGTAGCTCGCGGTAGTTGATGTTGTACCATAGGGCACTATCAACGCTGTGAGGTAGATTCGGATCGCGCAGTGCGATATGTGCCTCGTCGTGGGTCATTGGGCCGTCCCACGTAATCATGATGCTTTCCCGGTAGGCGATAGGCGCGTAGAGATTGCCTCCAATCTCGGGGGTCGCGAAGTTCAACGCGTTGCCAAAGCCCGAATTATTCCCACCAATCAGCGTCTCGGCTGACGCGTCGATAACGGGCACTGTTGCACCGTCAATGTAGACGCGCAAGCGATTATTATCCAATAGTGGCTGGTCAATGCCCGTCGTCCACCAACGCGTTATCACGCCGGGTCCGTCGTCTTCCATCATCACCAGCTCTTGCCGGCCGTTGATAGTGACTTCACGGAGGTAGTTGCCAAAGTCCACATTCACGGAACCCCAGGGCGCGCCCAACCGAGAGTAGCCTGTACGGTTGCGTGTGTCGTGGCTAGACGCCTGTTTCTGGCGGTACATCACGGCCGGAAAGGACGCCAGGGAATCTCGGTCCGCCAGTTCATTGGCCAGTGTGCCCGTGGTGATAGCCGTGCCGCCGCCGCTGGGCGGGGAGGGCGTGCAAGCCACGCCTGTCGACAGCAATACCCCGAGTACGACGGCGTTTTTTGTTATTAGGACGGTAGCTGTTTTTTTATTATTATTCATAGTAGTGATCCTACCCTGTATTTGACCTATATTTGAGATTTGAGTTGCGTTAAATCCTGGCTGGAAGCCGGTCTATGGCTGGTTCCCCCAACTGGCAAAATGATGAGAACATGAAACGCGAAGTGTGCACTAGTGATCTTAGCTCGTTGACCATCTTTAACCATAAAGCACTATAAAGTCTTAACGGATGGTGACGCTAGCTATTTCGGCAGGCCCCACAAAAGATGTGAAGTAGGTCTTAATAAGAGCGTGAAATCTGTTTTGCCTCGACGCTATGTTATTAGCGTGGCTTACCGCAATGGTAATTGGTGCCAACATAATAAGCGCGCAACCATTACCACCCTAGCGTGAACCGATCGATTTGTCACTCTGGCCTTTTAACACCATGATGCCAGAGGATGTTAAAAACATTTACCAAAAAACAACAATACTGATTGAAGCGTGTTAAAGCAATGTTGCCAGCGGTCTATCGCTATTAGCCTATGCCGAGCAACATGATCTTTCAGCCCGCCCACCAACGGTTGTGCTATGGCTGGGTCGGCTACTCTATACTGGCAGCCGTGACTGAACTGACTGATGATATTGATGAACTAAAAGCATTATTGATTTCAGAAGGTAAGGCGAGTCTAAAAAAGACAATGAATTGAAAATCTTTATCAGTTTGTTCATGCCTATCAATAAGAAAAACGCTTGAGCGCGCTCGCAACTATTTCTCCGATTACCTGTCATGCGTTGTGATTGAACATGATGTGAGTGATGATGAGAAGCAATGTGGCTGAGGCCGCATTAAAAAACGTATATAGCTGAAGCGGCTTCTAGCCGAAACTCAGGGCCAAAATTATGTCTTCCGTTCCTACTTATATACCGCCTTTACTTCAGTGGCTAAATTCACTATGCCATTACAACTTTGCTTTTAGTCCGGGTTTTAAGAAGGAAATAGGGCGGCGCACTAGTTGTTGGCGACAAGTTGGAAAACTAGAACGGAGTTGTTGAATCGATTAGCCATGAAATCTGCAATTGAATTTGTAGTTTTAACTAGCGAATATGTTCTAAGGAGACTGCTGAAGTATCTACTACCCGTCGCATAACAAAACTGGAGTGCACACCTGTCACACCGGTAATGCAAGTGAGTTTTCCTAGCAGGAATTCTTGATAGTACTCCATATCAGGCACGATTACCTTAAGGATATAGTCAGCAGTTTGTCCTGTGATTAAATTACACTCTAATACTTCTGGATAGCTGGCAACTGCCTTTTCAAAACTATCAAAGCGGTCAGGTGTATGCCTATCCATGCTGATCTGGATAATTGCGGTCAATTTTAGATCTAGTTTGGAAATATTCAGCAAAGCGACATATTTTTCGATGATCCCATGTTCCTCCAGCTGTTTAACTCTGCGCAAGCAAGGGGAAGGAGATAACTTCACCTTTTCGGCCAGTTCCTGGTTACTGATCCTCGCGTTTTTCTGCATTTCTTCAAGTATTCTTCTGTCGGTACGGTCAATTTTCATAGCCCATAAATTCTATATAAAGAGATTATATTTTATAAAATTAACAGATATTGAAATAATATTGCTAAAAACTAATATTTTCAAGCATTATAAGCAATAATCTATCGGTAGGTAAATGCTATACTCGGATTAGGTTTAGTCAATGTTAATCGAGTAATAGAGCTAAAGCTGGAATTGGGGCAGAGGATGGCCAAAGATGGTTCCGTTAACGTTGGCCCTGCAAAGAGAATAAGGTACAAGATTTAAGGATAGTCCTGTGAAATCCAAAGTTAAAAAGTTAAAAGTCGGGAGTACTACCTGTAGAGGTTACGACCATAAAAAATACATACCATTTCAACCTATTGATATGCCACAACGTCGATGGCCGGATAGTGTGATTAAAAAATCACCTGTCTGGTGCAGTGTTGATCTGCGAGATGGTAACCAAGCGCTTGTTGAACCGATGACGGTAGAGGAAAAAATGCAACTCTTTAAATTGCTAGTTGCAGTCGGATTTAAGCAAATTGAAGTTGGTTTTCCTTCTGCCTCGCAGCCAGATTATGATTTTGTACGAGTGCTTATTGAAAAAAACCTAATTCCAGACGATGTTACTATTCAGGTGTTAACCCAAGCTCGTGAGCATCTGATTGAACGTACCTTTGAGGCATTACGTGGTGTCAAGCGTGCGATTGTGCATGTTTACAACTCGACATCACGCGTTCAGCGGGAGCAGGTCTTTCAGCTGGATAAAGCCAGCATTATTAATATTGCGGTGAACGGTGCGCGGTGGGTGCATGCTTACGCAATGAAGCATCCGGAAACAGACTGGACCTTTCAATACTCGCCAGAGAGTTTTACCGGAACTGAACTGGATTTTGCGGTAGACGTATGTAATGCGGTAATTGATGTCTGGCAACCGATACCTACAAACCCAGTTATTATCAATCTACCGGCTACTGTTGAGATGGCAACTCCCAATATCTTTGCTGACCAGGTCGAATGGTTTCTCAATCATGTTCAGCAGCGTGATTGCATTGAATTGAGTGTTCATACCCACAATGACCGTGGCTGTGCCGTGGCGGCGGCGGAATTGGCAGTAATGGCTGGCGCTAAACGTGTGGAGGGTACCTTGTTGGGTAATGGTGAACGAACCGGAAACATGGACGTTGTGACTATGGCGATGAATCTCTACAGCCAGGGAATTGATCCTCAGTTGGATCTTTCTCGAATGGATGAAATCATTGCTTGTGTTGAGCAATGTACTAAGTTGCCAGTGCATCCTCGCCATCCCTACGCCGGTGAATTGGTATATAGTGCTTTCTCAGGCAGCCACCAAGATGCTATTAAAAAGTGTATGGACCGCTACGAAGAGGGTAGTAAATGGGAGGTTGCCTACTTACCCATTGATCCGAGAGATTTGGGCCGTACTTACCAGGAAGTCATTCGCATTAATAGCCAATCAGGTAAGGGGGGCATTGCCCATATTCTAGAGCGTGAGTATGGCTTGCGGTTGCCACGCTGGCTGCAAATTGAATTTTCTAAAGCGGTGCAAAAACTTGCTGAAACAGTTAATCGTGAATTAGACAGTACAGAGATTTGGAGGGAGTTTGAACGCCACTATTTGTTATCTGATCTTCAATTATCTAAATACAGTTATCTTTTGCAGAGCTATCGTATTGAGCGTTGTAAAACCAAAACAGGTCATGATAAAGATGTTCTCTGGGCGGAGCTTAAGTGTTCCAATGGTGATAGTATTCAGCTGAATGGAGTGGGTAAGGGGGCAATTCACGCGTTGACAAGTGCTTTGAAACAACAGTTGGGTATTGACATCGAAATTCTAGCTTATAGTGAACATGGATTGAATGTTGGGGCTGATGCTAAGGCCGTAACCTATATCCAGATAATTCGCGGTCAGCAGCGTTTCTCAGGAGTGGCAATTAGTGAAGATACTGTAGCTGCCAATATTAATGCAGTTCTGTCAGCTGTGGCTGCTAGTGTCGATGTGACAACAGAGGCGGCCACTGCACTATCTCATCATTAGGTGAATTAGTGTGATCGTTATGACCGCAAAGCGGCCACAACATTGGTCAAGCACTGCAAGTTAGGTTAGAAGCTCCGCGTTCGCAGCAGTACATATAGTGAGCTAGTTTCCTCCGCTCAGTTTTGTAGGCTCCAAATGGTTGTGTGGAGCGCTGGGCAAAAATACTATTCAGGAAATGGATATGTTTGACTTTCAATTGACTCCATCAACGGTAGTATATAATCCGTTAGTTTGTGTGAGATTTTTCCTAGCCTATGACGAATCTCTTTCATATGCCTCTTCCTTAGCTGGTCATTTGTTCTAGGTTTAATATAGTAATGACTCAATTTCTCTGCTGTGCGGCCGTCAGGTGGGCCAAAAAAATTCAAACTCTTGGAGTACCAATGCTTATATCGCTCCAAGATAAGCTCTGTATCGTCGTGCTCATCAAGTAGTTTCGCAAATTCGTGCTGGCCGAAACCAACATGCATTTTTTCTTCCTTAGAAATAATATCGCGGCATATCTCTAACAATGGTTGAAAACTACATTCCGCGTAGTTATCTATCACATGTATACCTGCGCCGTCCATTAAAAAACAATTAAGCACTACATCCAACCATTGGTTTTCTTCATCGCCATAGGTTTCTTCTGCAGGCTTAAGCGAGTTATTGACTGAGTTAAATTCACCCGTTTTACCCAGTGCAATTTGAACTGATGTATTTTCAGATATACCTAAACGATTCAATATTCTATAGACCATTCTCGCGTGTTTAATTTCTTCGTAACCAATTTGAGAGATGATATAACGCCGCTCAACATCCGGAGCGAGATTAAATAATAATGCTATCCCGGTGCCACCCACGTTTTCTGCATATGCCATCACAGCTAGTATTCGGATCATATAAGTTTGATAGTCTTCTGGCGTATCTTTAAAGTTATCGTAATTAACCGAGCCAGGACTAAAACTCATTTTTGAAGGTAAGTCATATTTTAAATTATTTTGCATGTAAAAACTCCTTATTTATGGTTTGTTAACTCAAGATGTAATTCAACTAGTTTTTTCTTTCTCACCTTACCTAAATTGCTCTTGGGCAAGTGATCGACAATATGTATTACTCTAGGTACTTTATAAGAAGAAAGTTGGGTTGTACATTTATCGAGTATCTCCTTTATTGAAACTGTATTGCCTGGGCTAGATATAACGAAAGCAACTATTTGTTCGTTTCCCTCTTTTTCTTTTATACCAACAACAGCCGACTGACTGACAGATTCCAGTGAGCTAATGACGTTCTCTACCTCCTCGGGTATCACTTTATTGCCAGCAACGTTAATAAATTGAGACTTTCTCCCGTAGATTATCAGTTCCTTTTTGTCTTCAGATACAATATCTCCTGTCGCTAACCAACCGCCTTTTAACTGTTCACAAAAAGATGGGTTAAGAGACACATCCAACATGGCGCTACTTTTAACTAGCAATTCAAATCGTTTGTCATCGTAATCGCAGGGTTCCAGCCTTATATCAATACCTTTTACTGGCTTTCCTACGGAGGTTATATTGGTTTGATTTACGTTTAGATTCGCTGTAATGAGCCCTGTTTCAGATAATCCATAACAATTGTTCAGATAGATACCATACTTTTCTCGAAAGTTTTCAGCGATATTTTGGGGGAGAACTGCTGCTGCACACATTAACAGCCTAACGCTAGATAAACAGGTGTTACTAACGTCCTTGAGACTTGTCATTAAGTTGTAGAAAAAGGGTAAATTGTAGAAACAGGTCACTCGATGCCGCTTGATATGGTCTACTACTCGTAAAGGTGTGGTCATTGAAGGTTTCATTATATGAAGCGTCGCACCACTGATCAACGAAGGGAAAAAGGCATAATGGGAACCATAAACATGATTAATTGTAAGGGCACAAAGATGAACATCTTCCTTGGATAGCTTTGCCGTTGCTATCCAGTTATGAGCTCTTTCTAATACACTATTCGGTGTATGAACAATTGCTTTTGGCTGCCCCGTTGAACCTGAAGTATATTGGATTACATTTCCCTCTGTGTGTAGTTGACTGTCATCAACTGCGGCACTTTCCTCAATGTCAAGATCAAAAAGATTTATAGGGCAGAATACGATATTGGTCTTGGCAAATCGAGTTTCATATTTTTTACTACCAACTGCATATTTCGGTTTACAGTCTGCGATTATATAGCTGAGCTCGCTGTCTGTGATTGAGGGATCAATGGTAACGAGCGTTAAACCATGCTGTAAACAGGATAAGTACAATACCACGTCATTTAGTTCGTTATCTATCAGTGAAATAACGACACTGTTGGGCTGAATTATCAACTTTTTAAGATGAGATACACCTAACTTCACATGTTTTTTTAACTCTTTATAGCTAAGATTCTCTTTTGGAGTACATAAAGCGAGTTTATCCGGTGATGAGGTTGAATGTGCGAGTATTGAATTGATAAGTTTCATAGCGAAGTCAGCTCCTAATTGATTGCTGCTGTCATATTCTATTATGAGATAGTTTTCTGTAACTTGCTTTCTACATAGGAAGTCAAGCTCGCAACTGAATCGACCACATCGCTTTCAGCGTCTTCATCGATCAAGACCAGATTATAATGGTTTTCTAGCTGTGCGATCAGCGAGAGTAAAGCGATAGAATCTAGAAATAATTCAGATTTTAGATTAGTGTTTTCGTTAATATCGAAAATTTTTAGATCATTGTTCAGTGTTTCCTTTAAAATTCTGATAATGACTGTGCAGATTTCATCTTTTAAGTTAAGATTCATATTTTTTTACCCTTTGCATTCCTAAAAGAGAAAGTTTAATTCGCTGTCTTAGGAAAATTTTCAATTGATTCTATCTTTGCTATTAGTGGGTTGGGGATTTTGCGTTTTTTCATTGAGATGAAGTCAATGCAAACCAAGGTGCTGTAGCCAATTGTTACTATACGTTGTTGTGAATTGCTGTAGATCGAATAATCCATTGTAACTTGCTTTTCCTCTATATCTCTAATACTTGCTCCGGTGATAACTACGTCAGGGTAGTGTAGTGGTCTTAAATACTTTATATAAATGTCGCCCATGGTGAAACCCGATTCGGTTCCGTCATCCAAGTTCATACAACCTAATTTTTGGAGATATGCAACTCTGGCATTTTCAAAAAATCGTAAATAGCTGATGTTGTTTATGTGTTTAAATAGGTCCATCATGCCCCATTCCAGCGTGGATTCACAGCAGACGGGGAAGTCCAAAATGGATCTATTTTTCTTTAGTTGCCATTTAGACAGCAGTTGGTTCGTTGAATCAGTCATCTATTTTCTTGCTTAGGCAATGGTCCTGCCTGCCTCCGTTTTATCTGTAGCTACCTCACTATGTTGTTGATCGTCATCGATAAATGTGAGTATAGGAGGTAACAGTAGTAAATTAATCAATAGCGCAAATACAATAGTACTTGACAGTAAAATGCCTATATCTCTGGTGGGAATAAAGCCTGAAAAAATCAGAGTGATGAAACCCCCAAGCAAAATACAAGTAGTAATAATCAATGCAGCCCCAACACTTTTAAAGGCGTATGAGACAGCAGCTTCAGGGCTATATTGTTTGAATTTTCGAGCGAGAAAGTACTTATCAATGAAATGCACTGTATCATCAACGATAATTCCCAGAGCCATGCTGACCACGACTGATGTCGCTAAGCCAATTTCACCGACGAATAACCCCCAAACTCCAAAAGCCAATATTGCGGGAAAGATATTGGGTAGCAAACTTACCAGTCCATACTTTGCTGATCGTAGGGCGACACCGATCAGTAGCGATACCAAGAATAATGCAACTAAAGTGCCTTTTAGCATGGAATAACTGTTTTCTACCGCGATGTTGCTAAATAGGATATCGATACCTGTAGCTTCATCAACTTGTATTCCAGCAGGTACATGTTGTTCTAGATAAAGCTCTATATCACGCTTCAGGGCGAGTATTTCACTGGTCTTAGATCGTTTTACCAATACGGTCATGCTCACGCTATCACGATCAGAGCTGACAAAACTGTCGATGCTATGACCTTGGGGGAGCGACATTTCATAGAGCAATAGAAGCTGTGCACTTTCTGCTGAGTTTTCTGGCGTGCGATACCAATTTTTCTTCCCGCCGTGAACTTCTTGATTTACTTTCTTTAAAATTGGAAGGATTGAATTTACTTGTGTTACGCTTGGCTGAGTTTTTAAATACTCACTAAAGGATTCGACGAAATTTAATAATTCTGGATTATATATATCAGTATCTAGGGAAGTATTAACGCTGTAGTAGATTCTATGGACACTTTTGAACTGTTCACTTAAAAAGTCCATATCTTGCCTATATTCGTATCGCTTGTCATGCCATTGAGTGAGATCCTCAGTGATATTGTTTTGCAGAGCTTGATAAGCAAAATAAGCGGTTAATCCAAAAAATATTATCGTAATTAGCTTTTTTTTTCTCAAAACCCAGACTGCCATATTTTCCGTTAGTTTATCCAAGAAATTTCTAGATAGATCATCGTCTTGGTTAAAGCGAATAGCTAGTATAGGTATTAGTAACAGGGCAAAGAGGTAGGCCAACAGTACGCCTAGGGCAATAACATTACCCATTAACCGATAGGGAGGAGAATCTCCAAAGTTAAGACACATAAACCCAATAATTGTCGTAATAGTAGTGAGAGTGATAGCCCTAAAGTTATCTTTAAAGCTATTTCTCATGGCATCCGTTCTGGATAGGCCTTGGTGGAGATTTAGCCTGAATAAGATTAGCAGATGTATAACATCCGCCACAGCGATAGATAGAACTGCATTCGGTACAAAGCCAATAACTGGAGCCAATACAATATCTGTCCAGCCTAAGATACCAATGGTTGACGTCACGGAGGCTGACGCCACACTGCAAACCAATAATACCCATATCCAATTTCGTAGTAAGAGATAAAGTAGAATGACCATAAGTGCAAAAAATGCAGGTATCAAGCTTGCCATGTCCCAATAAGTTGCTTCCATGTTCACTTGATTGAACATTAGGGAGCCTACTAACCTGAAGCGCATTTCTGGGTATGCAAGCCCGTATTCTTGCGCAATCTTTCTAACAAATCGGACTGACTCGGGGCCTTGTTTTGCTCTAGTAGCTAAGTCTTCACTGCCTATTAGGCCTATACGAATTGCAATAGATTTTTTATTTTCCGAAATTAACGTATTTTTAAGCAATGGTTCTGATTTCGTGGCTTGTGCTATATCCTCCAAGTTATAAGTTTCGTGCTCAGCGAGTGGGGGAACTAATTCATCAATGAAAATTCCCTCACTCGCTGAGCACGAAACTTATAACTTGGAGGATATAGCACAAGCCACGAAATCAGAACCATTGCTTAAAAATACGTTAATTTCGGAAAATAA
>JANQMK010000028.1 GCA_028280085.1 Pseudomonadales bacterium | reverse complement strand
AAGGAGAAATAATTAAGTGTAAAGAATTTACCCCCATTGTCGCGGAATTTGTCCGTTTAATTGCGCAGGTTAGGGGCGAAGACGGTAAGTTACAAATTGATCTTCATTACTTTGATAAGTTATTTGATGATTTAAGATTTATGTCGCGTTTTGAATCACTCAGTCAACAAATACTTTCGGGCGTTGAACAACTAAATCAGTTTAATTATTTAACGCCAGATGAATATGAGCTTCAGTATTCGCTATGGAATAAAACTGATGTGTCGTTACCGGCGGTAAACAGTTTGCAGCAAATGTTTGATGCTCAAGTTGATAGTACTCCCGATGCGATTGCTGTTTTGTATGGCGCGGAAAAAATTACCTATCGCGAATTGCAACGTAGGTCTAATCAATTGGCTAACTACTTACGTAGCGTTGGGGTGGGTCCTGATGTCCATGTCGGCATCTGTATGGAGCGTTCTATTCAGTTAATAGTCGCTTTATTTGGGGTTGTTAAATCAGGCGGTATTTATATCCCGTTGGATACGGGATATCCGCCCGAGCGTTTAGGTTTTATGCTGGATGATTCTGACGCTACGCTACTACTAACGCAAAGTTGCTTGCTTGATCGGCTGCCTAAGCACAGCGGTCAGACTGTCTGTGTCGATAGTGGCGAACAGGCTGACGTCATTGCTAGCACTGTAGATACCTTACCTGATAATCACAACAATTTAGACGATCCACTTTATATTATTTATACCTCTGGCTCCACAGGGCAGCCAAAGGGGGCGACCGTCTTACATCGGGGGGAAGTTAATCTTATTCAATGGTATATTAATAAATATGATTTTAATACTGATAATAAGAATTTGGTTGTCAGCGCGTTTGGTTTTGATTTGACGCAAAAAAATCTTTTTGGCACGTTGATTAGTGGCGGCACCATTGTGTTTCCCGGCGTTGAATATTTTGATAGCCATCTTGTTGCGGAAATGATTAGCGATCAAGGTATTACCACAGTTAATTGTGCGCCAAGTGCTTTTTATTCAGTAGTGGAAGAGACCAAAGATCTAGCCAATCTTGCCGGTTTGAAAACTGTTATTTTAGGTGGTGAGGTACTGCGTGTAGAAAGGTTACAATCGTGGATAGACAGCCAGTATTTTAATTGTAGCCTAAATAATAACTACGGCCCCTCTGAATGTTCCGATATTGCCACCAGTTTTTGTCTACAGCAACCGCAAAAGTATATGAATAGCAATGTACCTTTGGGGCGTCCAAGTGACAATGTACAGGTTTATATTCTGTCAGATGATAACCAAATGCTGCCAATAGGTGTTACTGGAGAATTATGCGTGGCTGGTATTGGTGTAGGTGTAGGCTATTTAAATAATCGTGAACTGACCGATCGGAAATTTATCCCTAATCCTTTTGGCGAAGGTAAACTATATCGCACGGGTGACTTGGCTCGCTACCAAGCTGATGGCAATATTGAGTTTGTTGGTAGAAAGGATTTTCAGGTCAAGCTACGTGGTCTGCGGATTGAATTGGGTGAAATAGAGTGTGCTCTACGGCAGTTACCTGTAGTGACTGATGCACTGGTAGTAGTACATGAGGATAGGCTAGTGGCTTACATTGTCGGTGATGAAAATACTATTAATCGTGATTTTCTATGCGATAATCTTAGCAATTACTTGCCTGCTTATATGGTACCTTCCTTGTTTATTGTCGTGGAATATTGGCCGTTGACGCCAAATGGCAAGATAGATCGTAAGGCGTTACCGGAACCAAATTTATATGCCAGCGAAATGGTTGAATGTGTTGCACCTCGTGACGAGATAGAAAGTAAATTGGCAGAGATCTGGTGTGATGTGCTGAATTTACCCAAGGTTGGAGTTTACGATGATTTCTTTGCGTTAGGCGGCCATTCTTTGAGCGCATCTAGGGCTGTCGGCAAAATACAAGAAGAGTTTGATATTGAGATTCCACTGAAAGCGCTATTTGAAATGACCACTATAGAAAAAATTGCAACCTATATTCGAGCTACTAGCTGGGCGACTGACGCTGCCGTGCCGCATGATGAGATACATCAAGATGGGAGTCGGGATGAAGGTTTTCTTTAAGCTAGCCAGTCAATTTAAAATCGTACGTTATCAAGATATCATCTACCGGGTATGGCTTAATTGAGGATAATTAATGAGCCTAAAAGATGTGCTGGCAGAATTGACGCGACACAATATTAAGCTTTCTGTAGAAGATGGACAGCTTCGGGTGCGTGCTGCCAAGGGTGTCATGACTCAGCAGTTAAAGACATTGTTACAGGATAATAAGCCGGATTTAATAGCATGGGTTCTCGAAAAAAATGCTGCTCAATTAAATACGACACTGATTGCTCGCCGACAACATGATGTTGATGTACCACTTTCTTTTTCGCAGCAACGCCTCTGGGTTGTCGACCAATTATCACCAGGAATAACAGCCTATAATATGCCCGTGGCAGTTAAGCTAATTGGACAGTTAGATATTACTGTACTTGAGCAGGTGTTCAGCGAAATTGTGCAGCGACATGAGATTTTAAGAACGATCTTTGTTAGCCACGATGGTATCGCTACACAATGTGTGCAGACGGCTGAAACAGTGCAATTGAGACCGGAGCCATGTCCGCTGAATGTTGCTGTAGACGTCACCGCACATAATACATCGACTCATGAATTACAAGCTATTGCGGAACAAGAAGCTGCAGTGCCTTTTGATTTAACCAAAGGTCCCTTGTTCCGTATCCGTCTTATGACGTTAGAGCCGTCGATCAATGGAGAACCTCAATTTCTACTCACTGTTATTCTTCATCATATTATATCTGACGGTTGGTCATCAGGTGTGTTGATGCGCGAGATTGCCACCTTATATGAAGCTTTTAAACAAGGTAAACCATCGCCTTTACCTGATCTGTCTATTCAATACGGCGATTATGCCGTTTGGCAGCGTCAGTGGCTGGTGGGTGATGTGTTAGAAGCTAAGTTGCACTATTGGCGCGACCTACTTAAGGATACGCCTGTACTAGAGCTGCCAACCGACCGAATCCGTCCTGCGGCACAGACATTTAATGGCAGTCATTGCCTATTTGACATATCGAGTGAAGTAGGCAACGCGTTAACTGACATGGCTAGACGTGAGAGCACGACGTTATTCAATGTACTATTGGTTGCATTTTATGTATTACTCCATCGATATTCTGGGCAACATGATATCTGTATCGGGACACCGGTGGCCAATCGTACCAAAATAGAACTGGAACCATTAATTGGTTTCTTCGTGAATACCTTGGCGTTACGTCTAACTATCAATGGCACTGCCTCTTTCACAGAACTACTTGAGCAGGTTAAACAGTTGACCAACGCAGCTCAGGTTAATCAGGATGTGCCGTTTGAGCGGATCGTCGAAGAACTCGGTCTGGCGCGAGACATGAGTTACTCACCCCTATTTCAGGTGTTGTTTAGCGTTAGTGGTAAACAACAAGGCAGCCCGCCAACGATAACTGATTTGGCATTCGAAAGCATCGATATTGACAGCAAAACGTCGAAAGTTGATCTTACTTTTGCTATTTCTGAAATGCCCGATGGCAGTCTTATTGTTAACGTAGAGTATAGCACTGATCTATTTGAAGCCAGTTCAATCGAACAAATGTTTGCGTGTTTTAAGCAGTTGCTCAGTTCTGTTATCAGTGACTCGTCATTACCGGTCGCAAGTTTAGCTATATTGGATGATAGCGCGCGTAATCATATTCTTTATGACTGGAACGATACCGCTTCTGACTATCAAAAAGAATATTGTCTGCATCGCCTATTCGAAATACAAGCAGTGAAGCGAGCGAACGATATTGCATTAGCATTTGACGGTAGTCTTATTACCTATCGGGAACTTAACCAACTCAGTAACCAATATGCCCATTTTTTATTAGAGAAAAATGTTAAACCGGGCGACCCCATTGCCATTTGCTTGGATAGAAGTACGGAAATGATTCTGTCCATGCTGGCTGTCCTCAAAGTGGGTGCCTGCTATGTACCTTTGTCACCTGAATATCCACTGGACCGCTTGGAATACATGATGGCTGATACTCAAGCACCAGTATTGATAACTGACAAAAGCTCTTTAAGTGCCGTGCAAGATTTAAGTGCCGTCACAGACAATAAGACCTTTTTGTTTAATATTGATGTTGAGCGTGACGTTTTGGCAACTATGCCGATAAAAAACTTGTCTTTTGGTGGTGGCGTAAATCCCGCAGAACAGCTGGCCTACATTATTTATACGTCGGGATCTACCGGGCAACCGAAAGGGGTGTGTGTGCCGCACCTTGGTGTTTTACGTTTAGTGCTTAATACTAACTACGTGACTATTCATGAAGACGATCACATTGCGCATGCGTCCAATGTCTCCTTCGATGCTGCAACCTTTGAAATTTGGGGAGCATTACTCAATGGCGCCCGTTTGGTTGGTTTAGCAAAGGAATCACTGTTGACACCGGAGCAATTTAAGCTCGATATTCAGCGCTTAAATATTGATATTATTTTTATCACTACCGCTCTCTTTAATCTCTATGCAAAAGCTGACGCTGCAATATTCAACAGTTTACGTTACGTGTTATTTGGTGGCGAAGCCTGTGATCCTCGGTTAATTAGACGCGTGATTGATGCTCAACCGCCACAACATTTATTGCATATGTATGGCCCCACAGAAAATACCACTTTTTCGACCTTTTACGACATTAGACAGGTCGCAGAGGAAGCGCTGACCGTACCAATTGGTGGTCCGGTGGCGAATAGCCAATGTTACATTCTGAATGAGTTAGCCGAACCTGTTCCAGCCGGTGTAATCGGTGAAATGTACATGGCTGGTGAAGGCCTAGCACGAGGTTATCTTAACCGCGATGATTTAAATGGAGAAGTCTTTGTCGATAATCCATTTCAGCATGGCAAGAAAATGTATCGTACTGGCGATTTAGGCCGTTACAATGCACAGGGCAATATAGAAATCCTCGGACGGATTGATGATCAGGTTAAGATCCGAGGTTTTCGTATTGAGCTAGGCGAAATTGAAGCCGCCATTAGTCGTTTTGATAGTGTGGGAGAATGCGTGGTGGTAGTGGCCGAAACTGATGGGCAGGATGGTGCTGCAAATAATCGGTTTCTTACGGCTTACATTGTTCCTGCGGACGTGGAGGGAGTGTGTTCGGACGATTCTGTTCCGGAGGCATCGTCCTCTTTCATTGCTGAGTTGCGCTTAGCACTCAGGGATAAGTTGCCTGAATATATGGTGCCGGCTGTATTTATGCTAATAGATCATATGCCGTTAACCGCGAATACCAAAATTGATAAGCGAGCTTTGCCGCCGCCTGATCTTAGTAATCTATCTGCCCATGAATATATCGCACCACGCAATGCAATAGAAACTCTGGTAGCAGAGGTGTGGATGGTTTTTTTGAGTGTGGAACGGCTGAGTGTATTAGATAATTTTTTTGAACTCGGTGGACATTCCCTCTTGGCAACGCAAGTCATT
>JANQMK010000449.1 GCA_028280085.1 Pseudomonadales bacterium | reverse complement strand
ATCTCACCCTAGTGGCAGACAGGCTGACGAGCTTGCAACCAACGCAGATCTGTGTGGCTATTCGTGCATTCTCATTAAATTTTGGTGATCTACTGTGTGTCCAAGGCTTGTATCCGACCATGCCACCTTACCCATTTACACCAGGATTTGAAGCCAGTGGTATCGTTGTGGGGGTTGGTCATAAGGTTGACAGTGTACAACTGGGAGATGCCGTTATCGTGCTTGCCGGTGAGGCATTAGGGGCACATGCGACGGCGATGATTTGTGAACAATCACGCGTGTTTATCAAACCCCCTTCAATGTCTTTTGAGGATGCCTGTGCGTTGCCGGCAGTCAGTCTGACGATGATTGATGCATTTCATAAAGCCCAGTTGCAAGCTGGTGAATCGATATTGATTCAAACGGCTGCGGGTGGTACCGGTTTGATTGCGGTGCAATTGGCAAAACACTATGGTGCCAGCATTTACGCCACAGCAGGGTCGCGTAAAAAACTGGCCTATTTGGAATCGTTGGGCGTTCCCTTTGGTATCAATTATCAGGAACAGGACTTTGCAGCGGAAGTTCTTCGTCTTACACAGGGGCGTGGTGTCGATGTCATCATCAATACCTTGGCCGATGATGCACTGCAACGGGGACTAAACTGTCTCGCTCCCGGTGGCCGCTACATCGAGATTGCGATGACAGCGTTAAAATCAGCGCGATCAGTTGATCTATCTGTATTGCAAGACAATCAAAGTTTTTACAGTGTGGATATGAGAAAACTAGGTTTTAAAAACCCACAAAAATTAGCAGATTACTGCCAGGAGATGGTCTCGCTATATCAACAGGGGGTAATTGCACCAACCATTAATCAAACGTTTTCTTTTGAATCAATACAAGCTGCCTACCAAACTCTTGCAGAAAGGCGGACTATCGGCAAAGTCGTGGTGAAAGTTCCAGAACCATTATGGGCAAAGCAACCACAGCATGCATCGGTCTTGGGTACGATCGACCAAACCGATCGACCTAAACAATACGTTGTTGACAACGATTCCATTGCGATAGTCGGTATGAGTGGGCGTTTTGCTCAATCAAACAACTTAGCAGATTTTTGGCAACACCTAAAAGCCGGCGCAGATCTCGTGTCAGAGGTGTCGCGTTGGCCTAAGACCGCCTGCGTTGGGCCTGATGGGTTCGATAGTGCTTATTGCTATTATGGCAGTTTTATTGATTCTGTCGCGTTGTTTGATCCTAGTTTTTTTAATGTCTCGCCTCTCGAAGCTCTCTATATGGATCCGCAACAACGTTTGTTTCTTGAGGAATCTTGGAAGGCCTTGGAAGACGCAGGTTATGCTGGCAAGAGTATATCGGGCAAACTATGTGGTGTTTACGTGGGTTGTAGTAGTTCAGACTATACGACGTTTTTTGCAGGTCCCCCGCCAGCGCAAGCGTTTTGGGGGAATGCCCCTTCAGTATTGCCGGCACGCGTTGCCTATTATTTAGATTTACAAGGACCTGCAGTGGCGGTGGATACAGCCTGTTCCAGTTCGTTGGTGGCAATTCATCTGGCCTGTCAGAGCCTTTGGTCTCGGGAAATTGATATAGCATTGTCGGGGGGCATTTTTCTCCAACCAACCCCCAGTTTTTATCAGCTATCAAATGGGGCGGGTATGCTATCCCCGCGAGGAAAATGTCATGCCTTTGATGCAAGGGCTGATGGCTTTGTTCCAGGTGAAGGTGTTGGTGTTGTTGTGCTAAAACGGTTGCACGAAGCAGTCGTCGCTGGCGATCTGATACATGGCGTGATTATCGGCAGCGGGACTAACCAAGACGGTAACACCAACGGTATCACTGCACCGAGTGGTAAATCACAAGAACGTCTATTGCGTGCGGTGTATGATAAGTTTGCTATCCCTTCGGACACAATCCAGGTGGTGGAAGCTCATGGTACCGGCACCCAGTTGGGCGATCCTATTGAATACACGGCACTTACTCGTGCATTTCGTCAAGATACAGAGAAGACACAGTTTTGCGCAATCGGTTCAGTGAAAAGCAATATTGGACATTGTGCTACTGCTGCCGGTGTCGCAGGGGTGTTAAAAATATTGCTTTCGCTTCGGCATCAACAAATTCCTCCCTCATTACATTTCCAGCAGGGTAATCCGGCTATCGAATTTGCCTCTAGTCCTTTCTATGTGAATACACAACTGCAGGCGTGGCATACACAAGATCAAGCGCCCCGCCGTGCAGCGATCAGCTCGTTCGGTTTCAGCGGAACGAATGCCCATCTGGTAATAGAAGAGGCGCCGATAGTTGCGGTACACAATACCGAGTTGCCCGCATATCTTGTTGTATTATCGGCAAGAACAGAAGAGCAGCTCAAACAACAGGTTAATAATTTATTAGTTTTTTGTCAGGAGACGAGTAATGTCTCAATGAACGACCTCAGCTATACGCTTTTTGTTGGTCGTATGCATCGCCACTGCCGGTTGGCTTGCATTGCCCGTTGCCAAGCAGAATTGATCACAAAGCTGCAACAATGGTGTGAATCGGCTACGGTTAGTCAGCTGTATGTCTCAGACAGTTTAGCGAGAAGTAACCAGCACCAAGCTGCCATGAATAAGTACGGTGACCAGTGTATTGATGACTGTGGCAGTGTTCACCGGTATGGCAGCGTGGATGCGAAGACCTATATCGAGCATTTGGAAGTCATTGCTGACCTCTATAGTCAGGGCTATGCTTTAGCCTATCATCGTTTATTCTCACCCGTGTCTAGACGATTGTCACTGCCAACTTATCCGTTTGCCCGAGAGGAATATTGGCTGCCAACGGCAGAGCACCAGGAAGTTGCCGAGAATGGATCGTGGCGTCAAATAAAACACCAACCCACTATCATTCATCCGCTACTGCATGAAAACACCTCCGATCTTACCGAGTATCGTTTTACCTCACGGTTGACTGGCGAGGAATTTTTCTTATGCGATCACCGTGTCAAAGGAGAAAAAGTGTTACCAGCTGCAGGCTTTTTGGAAATGGCAAGAACAGCTGTAGAAAAAATGGCGGGCCAAATGGACAGTTCAGTGCAACTGCAGGATGTAGTGTGGTTTCAACCACTGGTAGTCAAGGACGTGGCAAAGACTGTTCACCTCGGGCTGTTTGAAGACGAAACAGGTCAAATCCATTATGAAACCTATTCGCTTATCGGACCAGAGGATAATGAAGTTATCCATAACCGGGGAAAAGCAAGGGTTAAGCCATCACGTGAATTGCCTCGGCTGGATATTGATGACATTCAGTCAAGGCTAAGCCAAGGTACGCTCAGCCCAGATATATGCTACAAGGTGTTTAAAGCGATAGATATTGACTATGGCCCAGGGCATCGAGGTATCGTAGCGATTCATTGTGGTGAGCACGAGGTGCTCGCTAAACTAGCATTGCCGGAGGTATTGGTAGGTAGCCATGGTGCCTATGTGTTACATCCCAGTTTATTAGATAGTGCCTTACAAGCGTCAATGGGTTTGCTGTTAACGCCAGCAGTAAACGAGGTAGAGAGTTTAACGTCATTATCCGATAAAGAAAATTTGCAACCACGATTACCTTTTGCCTTGGAATCGCTGGAAGTGGTCGGCGCTTGTTCCACTGACATGATCGCTTGGATACGCTATGCCGACGGCTGCCAGCCGTCGAATAGCATTCAAAAGCTTGACATTGATCTGTGTGATAGTGAGGGTAACGTTAGCGTTATATTGCGGAGTTTAAGTTCTAGGCCCTTAACAGGTACGCTGAATGTATCATCGGAGCAACAAAATGCCGCTCAACTACAAGTCACTCAACCACAAGAGGATGAAACAAACGGTGATGATACTCATATGGCGATAACTGAGTGGACCAGCGTAGATAGCCCCAAAATGCCAAAACACAATCATGCAATGGTGTTGGCGGTTAATAGCTCGGCTGACGCAAATCTAACAATACTGCGGGAGAAATGCATCAGTTATTTACAACAACTGATTGCTGAGACATTGAGAATGAGCCCGCAACAAATAGAACAGCACAAACCGTTCGAAGAGTACGGCTTGGATTCCATCTTAGTGGTGCAACTAACCGATCAGTTACGCGAGGTATTTCCAGCCGCGACGAGTACGCTATTTTTTGAAGTACAAACACTCGATGGACTAGCAGATTATTTATTCGAGCATTGGCACGATGAGTTGTCAACATTATTTCAAGAACCACCGGGTGAGGCGTCTCAGCTGCGCGCCCTTGATGCCCATGCATTACCTGATCAGGCAATCTGTCAAACGCAGAGCCACCGTATCACCAAACAACGCCGGCTTACTTCAGCTCGAATGAGTGATAGAGGCATAGCAAATAGCGGTAGAGAACAGGCTGACACAAGCGTTGCTGTGATTGGATTAAGCGGGCGCTATCCTCAGGCGGATAATTTGTCGGACTTTTGGCAGAACTTAGCCGAAGGCATAAATTGTATCACCGAAATACCGGCGGAGCGTTGGCGTTGGCAAGCGTACTACGACCCAGAAAAGGGAAAAATTGGTACGAGCTATACCAAATGGGGTGGTTTCTTAACAGATATTGATAAATTTGACCCGTTGTTTTTTCATATTTCACCCGTTGAAGCCGAGCGTATTGATCCGCAGGAAAGGCTGTTTTTAGAAACCGCCTACCATGCCATTGAAGACGCTGCCTATACACCGCAAACTCTCGCGGAAAGCCGCCAAATTGGTGTTTTTGTGGGGGTTATGAATGCGCAATATACCTCCCAACCTTCTCATTATTCCATTGCTAATCGTGTTTCCTATTTATTTGATTTTCAGGGACCGTCTTTAGCAGTAGATACAGCATGTTCCTCGTCGCTGACAGCTATACATCTTGCCTTGGAAAGCCTGAATAGCCGTCGTGTCGAGTGCGCTATTGCAGGTGGTGTCAATCTTATTGTTAACCCAGCACATTATTTAGGTCTGACAGCAGTGACTATGTTGTCAGCAGGTAATGAATGTAGAGCGTTTGGCGATAACGCAGATGGTTTTGTCGACGCGGAGGGCGTGGGTGCGGTTGTAATGAAACCGCTGCGAAAGGCCGAAGCAGCCAGAGATCACATTTACGGCGTTCTAAAAGGTAGTGCCATCAATGCCGGAGGAAAAACTAACGGGTTTACAGTACCTAATCCAAAGGCACAGTCCCTTTTAGTTAGCGAAGCATTGAACCGCAGTGGTGTGACGGCGGAACAATTGAGTTATATAGAGGCCCATGGCACTGGGACTATCTTAGGTGATCCCATCGAAGTTGCTGGCTTAACCCATGCTTTTCGGGAAACCACCCAACGACAGCAATCTTGTCCGATTGGCTCAGTGAAAACAAATATTGGTCATTGTGAAAGTGCAGCGGGTATTGCAGGGCTGACCAAAATACTATTGCAGTTTAAACATGGCATGTTGGCACCGTCTCTGCACGCTGATGTACTGAATCCAGAAATTCGTTTTGCTCAAACCCCATTTTATGTGCAGCAACATCTTGCGGAATGGCAACGCCCGCAACGGTGTATTGATGGCATCACTCGTGAGCTACCTCGCATTGCAGGCTTATCATCGTTTGGTGCAGGTGGTGCAAATGCGCATGTGGTTGTACAGGAATACAGGGCGGCTGAAGGGATTGAAACAACCGCATTAGCTGAAAATAAAGTTGTTATGATACCACTTTCTGCCCGCACCGAGCCCCAGCTTGATGAGGTGGTGACCCGATTTATTGATTGGTTAGCAAAGGTTGGTGACGACGCTAATCTCGTTGACATTGCATACAGTTTACAGGTCGGTCGTGTTGCCCTAAACCAGCGGCTTGGTTTAATTGTTTCGTCACTCGCAGAGTTGCGCAAAAAATTAATGCAATATCAGGCGCGAGAGGAGGGTATTTACCAGCTGTATCGCGGCCAGGTGAAAACCAACAAGGATATGTTGTTGTCTATTGCGGCAGATGACGATATGCAGCAAGCCATCAACTTATGGGTTGCCAAGAAAAAATATAACAAGTTATTGGCATGGTGGGTAAAAGGACTGACGCTGGACTGGGACCTATTTTACGAGAACACGGCAAAACCTGGGCGGGTTAGTCTACCGACCTATCCATTTGCGAGAGAAAGATACTGGACCAGCATAGTTCGACGCATTGGGGTCCAGGATAGTGATATTCAGAATTCAGTTATTCATCCATTATTACATAAGAATACTTCAAATTTATTGACGCAACGTTTTACCTCGCGATT
Organism: Pseudomonadales bacterium; assembly: GCA_028280085.1. GTDB lineage: Bacteria > Pseudomonadota > Gammaproteobacteria > Pseudomonadales > JANQMK01 > JANQMK01. Next base: position 3,235 of record JANQMK010000449.1, on the reverse strand, counting down.
CAATGGAGAAGAATTCTTTTTGCGTGACCATCAGGTTGGCGGAGAAAAAATGTTGCCCGGCGTAGGTTATCTGGAGATGGCCCGTGTTGCATTGGAAAAGTCTGTCGGCCAGTTGACAGCGGGTGATATTATACAGTTAAAACATGTGACTTGGTCCCAGCCAATCGCTTTGCAAAAGACGCGGAAAGACGTCCACATCAGCCTATTTGAAGAACATGGACAGATTCGATATGAAGTCTATACCGAGTTGCACAACGGAGAAAAGACCATTCATTCTCAGGGTGTTGCAGAAATTACTAAGAGCATGCCAACAGGGCTGAATTTATCTTCAAGCAGCAGCGGAAATACTGGTGAGGGACTAGATATAGCCAATATCCGCGCTAGGATGAATCAAGGTAAATTGGACGCGAATACATGTTACGATGTGTTTAAATCTATTGGTATTGATTATGGGCCGGGACATCGAGGTATTGAGGAAATTTACTGTGGCCAACACGAAGTGCTTGCTAAACTCTCGCTACCAACGTTATTGCAAGATAGCCTTGATGTTTATGTGTTACACCCCAGCTTGTTGGATAGTGCATTGCAGGCATCGATGGGGTTAGCATTGGCACCGCTACGGCTAAAGCAAGCGGTGGGACGGCAAGAAAACAGTCCAGCAATCATACCAGAACCTGCAATAGATTTTACGCCCCGACTACCTTTTGCATTACAACAACTAGACATTATGCGTCCTTGTGCTGTGACCATGTATGCGTGGTTGCGTTACGCCAACGGCAGTGAGCCAACGGAGCGAGTACATAAACTCGATATAGATCTCTGCGATATTCAGGGCAACCTCTGTGTTAGACTACAGGGTTTTAGTACCCGGCCTGTTGAGAGACTGCCCGCTTGGTCTCCGTCGCAGCAACAATTGGTCACTGAAAATAATGAACTCTGTGAAGGCACAGTCGAGCAACCGTCACCAGCTTTGCCTGCTGTGAAAGGCTTGCCATCAACAGCAGGATTACAATCATTAGTACCTGTATGGAAGCCTATCGTTGATGAACAAACCAATCCAATCAACGTGTCGGCGTCCGCCAAGCTTCTACTGATCAGTACTGATTTAATGAGTGCAGGGCCAGATCGGTCAGCCAGCAGCAGTGATGGGTTTGACTGGTTGCGCGCTAGTTTCCCTCAGGCTGAACACCTGAAATTACCTAGGCAAGCAGACGTAGCAACTATTCAGCGTGGGTTGGCTGATTATTCTTTTGACCAACTGATATGGATAGCACCAGATGTGATGCACCATACATTGCCATTGTCTGAGACGGTCATTGAGCGGCAAGAGCAGGGTGTATTGCAGGTGTTCCGCATTATAAAAGCCTTGTTGCGTTCGGGTTTTGGCAGTAAGGCGCTGGCTTGGACCCTAATTACAGGCCAGACCCAACTTGTACAAAAACACCAGCCGATCAAACCAGATCACGCCGGTGTTTTTGGCCTGATAGGTAGTTTGACAAAGGAAATTTGCCAGTGGCAATTGCGACTACTGGATATTGAATCCTTATCATCCATTTCAGCAAAAACCTGCCTATCGATGCCGTGGGACCCGCAAGGTAATGGCTGGTTTTATCGTCGTCGCGAGTGGTACCAACTCGGGTTGGCACGTATGCAATCGACGGTCAAAGAAGCGCCCGTCTATAGACACGGAGGAGTCTATATTGTTATTGGTGGTGCGGGAGGCATCGGTGAAGTATGGAGTCGTCACATGATCCAGCACTATCAGGCCAATATCATTTGGATAGGACGACGTGAAAAAGATGAAATCATTGCGGCCAAAATGCAATCCCTTAATCAGCTGAGTCAAGATCCCAATCAGATACCACTACGTTATATTGCTGCCGATGCAACTCAGTTAACTACGCTGCAACAAGCGTTTGACGAGATTAAGCACGCTTATCCCAGTATTCATGGCGTGGTACATTCTGCAATTGTGCTTGAAGACAAAAGCCTCGCTAATATGGAGGAGGAGCAATTTCGAGCGAGCTTGGCTGCTAAGGTGGACGTTAGCGTGGTCATGGATCACGTGTTCGGTGATCAAGATCTGGATTTCATGCTCTTCTTTTCTTCTATGCAATCGTTTTTTAGGGCGCCAGGTCAAGCTAACTATGCAGCGGGATGCACATTTAAGGACAGTTTTGCCCAGTACCTGGATCAGAAACGCTGCTATCCGGTTAAGATTATTAATTGGGGTTATTGGGGAAGTGTTGGCATTGTGACCGATAGTTTCTATCAAGCCAAAATGGCGCGGGCCGGCATTGGTTCCATCGAGCCGAATGAAGCGTGGGAAAAACTGCAAAGCTTTATTGCCTCGCGCTTTAATCAAATGGCCATGATTAAATTGACAAATACCCACGCAACGCAAACATTAATGTCCGTCGAAGAGGAAATAAGCAGTTATCCGCGTGAATCAGAGCCTCTAATTCATGATGTACAGGCGGCTCTGCCACGGCGGGAAGCCATGCAGCGACTTATGTCACAACAAGCTGCAATACAGCAAGAAGTATCGCATATTATCGCGATGGAGCCCCTGTTAGCAGAAATTTTGCATGCTAGCTTAGCGTCTTTAAAGTTGTTTACACAAGGTACCAGTACATTTGACGATTTATCTTCGGTGCAGACACCGGCACCTTTTTATCAACGTTGGCTAAGTACCAGTGCTCACTATTTACAACAGCAAGGTTTCCTTAGTTCAACACTAAGTACTCTCCGGGAAATACGACCGCTAGCGGATTTATGGCAATCATGGGATGAGAAGAAATCAAGCTGGATGAGCAATCCGAATTGGCGTGCCCAGGTGACGCTAATAGAGACCTGTTTAAAGGCATTGCCTGATGTGCTAAGCGGAAAACGCCAGGCAACGGCTGTCATCTTCCCGAGTTCTTCGATGAAGTTAGTGGAGGGCATTTATCGCGGCAATATGTTGGCCGATTATTATAATGAAACCTTGGGACACACGTTGGTTGAAGTAGTTAGACAAGCCGTGCAGGCAGATCAACAGAGGAGCATCCGCATCCTAGAGATTGGCGCAGGTACTGGCGGAACCACTGCGGTGGTACTGCCCATGCTACAAGCATTTTCAGATGCAATTAAAGAGTATTGTTACACAGATTTGTCCAAAGCATTTTTGCTACATGGGGAAGATCAGTACCAGGGGATCTTTCCTGCATTGAAAACAGCAATCTTTGATGTCTCC
>JANQMK010000487.1 GCA_028280085.1 Pseudomonadales bacterium | reverse complement strand
ATTCCTTTATGAAGCGGATACGGAACGACTTGAAACTGCGTTTAAATCAGATAATGAGATAGCTAAAGACATTCTTGAAAGCTATGCTAGAGCGGATTTCTTTACCAAGCTTCCAGACATCGACGAGAAGATCGGCGTCGTTACTTACATCGCTGCTGAAGGTGATATTTCTACCGATTTACTCTCACCTGGTAATCAGGCGCACTCACGTTCAGACCGTGAGTTACACGGCAAGTGCATGATAAGCCCGGAGGCTCAAGCTGAAATTCAAGCCCTACAAAAGCAGCATCCTGACAAAAAAGTGATGCTGATTGCGGAAAAAGGTACGATGGGTGTGGGCTCTTCCCGCATGTCTGGAGTGAACAACGTTGCGCTATGGGCCGGTAAGCAAGCTAGCCCTTATGTACCCTTCGTCAACATCGCCCCGGTCGTGGCTGGAACCAATGGCATATCGCCTATCTTCTTGACTACCGTTGGTGTAACAGGCGGAATCGGCATTGATTTAAAAAACTGGGTGAAAAAGCGCGATGCTGACGGTAACACCGTACTTGACGAAAATGGCGATCCCGTTTTGGAGCAGGCGTATTCTGTAGCAACCGGTACGGTGCTTACCATCAATACCAAAGAGAAGAAACTGTACAATGGCGACAAAGCGCTGGTCGATGTGTCTTCGGCGTTCACTCCGCAAAAAGTCGAGTTTATGAAGGCTGGTGGGTCCTACGCCATTGTATTCGGTAAAAAATTACAGAGTTTTGCCGCTGCAACTCTCGGTATAGATGCCCCTTCAGTATTTGCTCCCTCAAAAGAAATTTCTCATGAAGATCAGGGTCTGACTGCGGTTGAAAAGATCTTTAACAAGAATGCTGTTGGCGTTACTTCGCAGGCGGCGTTACATGCTGGGTCGGATGTTCGCGTCAGAGTCAACATCGTTGGCTCACAGGATACCACAGGCTTGATGACCTCTCAGGAACTTGAGTCGATGGCTGCAACGGTGATTTCTCCCAGCATTGATGGTGCTTATCAGTCAGGCTGTCATACAGCGTCGGTTTGGGATAAGAAAGCACAAGCCAATATTCCTAAGCTGATGAAGTTTATGAACAAGTTCGGCCTGATCGCTGCGAGGGACCCCAAAGGCGTTTATCACTCTATGACTGATGTGATTCATAAAGTATTGAACGATATTACGGTGGACGACTGGGCCATCATTATTGGGGGAGACTCCCACACGAGAATGTCAAAGGGTGTAGCTTTTGGCGCTGACTCCGGCACCGTTGCACTGGCGCTGGCGACGGGTGAAGCCACCATGCCGATTCCTGAATCCGTGAAAGTGACGTTCAAGGGCGATATGAAAAGCTACATGGATTTCCGCGACGTTGTGCATGCAACCCAGGCGCAAATGCTGAAGGAGTTTGGTGACAACGTCTTCCAGGGGCGTGTTATTGAGGTGCATATCGGCACTTTACTTGCAGATCAAGCCTTTACCTTTACCGACTGGACTGCCGAGATGAAGGCAAAAGCGTCCATCTGTATTTCTCAGGATGACACGCTCATTGAATCCCTTGAGATTGCGAAAAACCGTATTCAGATCATGATCGAGAAAGGTATGGACAATCAAGCGCGAATGCTGCATGGCTTAATCGACTTGGCTGACAAGAGAATAAAAGAAATCAAGAGCGGAGAAAATCCCGCGCTGGCACCGGATAACAATGCCAAGTACTTTGCGGAATTGGTTGTCGATCTGGATCAAATTGATGAGCCGATGATCGCCGACCCAGATGTAAATAATGAAGATGTATCCAAGCGATACACCCACGACACCATCCGACCTATCTCATACTACCAAGGCACGAAACAGGTTGACCTTGGCTTTGTCGGGTCATGTATGGTTCACAAAGGGGATATGAAAATTATTTCCCAGATGCTGAAAAACCTGGAAGCACAGAATGGCGGCGTGGAATTCAAAGCGCCTCTCGTTATTGCGCCCCCGACTTACAACATTGTTGATGAGCTTAAAGCTGAGGGGGATTGGGATGTTCTTAAGAAATATTCTGGTTTCGAGTTTGATGACGATAATCCCAAAGAAGCGGCCCGCACAAAATACGAAAACATCATGTATCTTGAGCGACCGGGTTGTAACTTGTGCATGGGCAATCAGGAAAAAGCCGAAAAAGGCGATACTGTGTTGGCAACTTCCACGCGTCTTTTCCAAGGTCGAGTTGTTGAAGACAGCGACGAGAAGAAAGGGGAATCACTATTAGCGTCTACGCCAGTTGTGGTGCTATCTACCATTCTTGGACGTACGCCGAGTATCGATGAATACAGGAGCGCGGTGAATGGTATTAACCTTACTGACTTCGCTCCGCCAGTCGAAGAACTCAGCACCACGCCGACAGAAGGACGAGTCGAGCCTCTGAAATTCAGGTGATAGGATGGAAAGTAGTATGTATGCTTAAATGAAATGGGCCATTTACGATTCCTTAGGCTCCACTTTAGGTAGTGATTTAGTGGACCGTTGCGTAATGCTCTTGTTGGTTGATATTATATAGGCCCATCTCATTTAACCTAAATAAACAGTTAAATTAAACAGTCATTGTTGAATAAAATTAGAATAAATCTCGAGCAGCTGCTATTTTTTCCTTTTGACTCTGTCAGTTATCTCTAGCACCTTATTTACCCGCGATCCCAATCTGAAGAGCTTTTTTAGCCGTGAAGACTTCAGCGTTTGCATTTCTTGGCTCCAATCTACCAGCAATTCAATTAAATCATGCATCTCACGCATGCGTTGTAATGCGTAACTTGATGGGTCTGGGCCTGCTTCATGCATCAGGGCATTGCGTAGCATCGAGAGCGTTGGATCTATCTCTCGTTTTCTTTTTTCCGCGATAAGTGTTCGTGCGATTTCCCACACGTCTTCGGGTGTTGTGTAGTAAGTTTTTCTGTCACCAGGTTTGGAGATGGTACGGAGTAGGTTCCAGGCGTTGAGTTCTTTGATACCCATACTCACATTGGAACGGGACAGCCCAAGCGTCGCCGCAACCTGGTCTGGACTGAGAGGTTCTTCGCTAATTACCATCAGGGCGTACATCTGACCAACGGTGCGGTTGATGCCCCAACGACTGCCCATTTCACCAAAGTGCTGAATAAATGAGTGCTCCAGGCTGTCAAGTTCGATATCGCTCTGATTTTCATTCATGGTACGGCCAATGACGATGTGGATTGTTGTCTTAAGGGTCTTTATTTTTTGAGCATAGCCTCGCTAATGTTGTCAGCATTATACATCAGAGACATGGCACCACCATAAGACCATGCTGCATCCAATGGTATGGCTCGGTTCGCTTTGACCGCGGGTAAAGCTTGCCATTCAGCGCGGTGGAAAATCGATTGCTGATTATCAATGCTTTTCCAATAGAGCAGGTATCCGGTTTTAATAGCTTGCAATGAGGCTATAGATACCTGTCGTTCACCCAGTTGATTTTTTTCCACGGGTATTTCACTCGACAGGCCTAACCGATGCAATACGTAACCCGGCATACTATGGCTCCCGTACACTAGAACGGTATCGTTGGATGTAAAGCGCACAACTGTCGCTGGTGGCATATTATGCGGACCAAAGTGTTGTTGTAGTCGTGCCGCATGCTGATTTAACGTGTCTTCGAGTAATTGAAGTTTAGCTTTTGCAAGTTCTGTTTTCTGAAAAAGTGTGGCTAACTGCAAAAAACGTTGCTTTGCTTTTTCGCCATTACTGGAAAAGCGTTCGCTAAAATTTTGGTAATACATGACGCGAGCAATACGAGAGAATGGACGATCAAACTCTTTTTGATCGGTGCCTAAGATAATCAGGTCGGGTTTGATTGACTTAATGGTTGAGATGCGGGGGGAGCGTCGTAAGCCAATATCGATAATGTCTTTCGGCAAGGGAGGATTACGTACTAATGCCTGGTATGCACGTAATTCTGGGGCTCCGACAGGGAGTATATCCAGCTCCAACAGCTGCTCTAGTAGCGTCCAGTCGGTTACTACTACGCGCTGAGGAGGTGCGTCAAACTGATGTTTACCAAATGAGTCAACGACTTCATAGGCATGCAATGGTAGATAAAAGGCGGCAACTGTTATCGTGGTGACTACCAGTATTAGCCTTCTCACAAGGTTGCTAAACCGTTGGCACCCCATATGCTCCTCGCCCGCTGGCAGTTATCCTGTTGCACTAAGACTATCTGTGCAGATGGGTTTGTTCTCCTCTAAGGCTGAACAAACAAAGTAAGCCTATAATCATCAATCCACTGACGACATAAAGTGGCGCCGCGAAACTTCCGGTAGTCTCTGCCACAATACCTGACAAGATGGGCGATAGGATCTGGGCAATACAGTAACCAAATGTCAGCCGTGCCATAATTTGCGTTGCCTTGTTGCCATAAAGCCTGCCTACGGTACTCAATGTCTGTGATACGATGCCCATAAAGGTAAAACCAAACAGTACGGCCGCTATCGATGTGGTTAGCGCTGAATTAGTCATCGCCAAACAAATATTGCCGGCAATGTTGAGAACGAATGCGATACGCAAGGCATCCAGACTGCCGATAGCACGAGCCACTCTATCCCAGATTAGTGGCGCTGGTGTTGCGGCAAGCCCAACCAGTAACCACATTTTAGCGCCTAAGCCTTCTAAGGGCTGAAGCTCAGTGATAAGTGAGGTAAAAGTGACATTCAAAGTATTACTGAAGCCTGCATGGAAGTAGGCTATTTGCAGCAGCCAAAGCCATTTTGTCGATGGGGGTTTAACATCTCGCAACATATCGCCTTCGCGCGCCATTTCAACTTCTTTTTTTCGGGGCATGGGCAAAAGTAGCATGGCTGGCAACATCAATAATACGCCGATGCCTGCGAGGGCTAACCACTGCTGTCGCCAGTTGAGTGCAAATACCGCATTGAGATTCGTCATATCCACAATTAGTGCACTGACAATGATACCAAACCCAAGGCCGGTAAAATGGATGCCCAGTCCACCTTCGTAATTGTTATGATGCAGCCAGTTCATGATGAGGCCGGTGCCTAGCATAAAGCCGGTCGCACTGGCGATACCCGCAAAAAAACGACTCACATACCACACTAAACGGTGTTCATGCACGGCCATGACAGCTGTGGCAATGATAACAACGACCAAGCCGTAGCGATAAAAGAAATCTTTTAACCGTAAGTCTTTCATTAACCAGACCATAAATAGGCCGGTAAGATAGCCCATGTAATTCCATCCGGCGAGCCAACCGGCGAGACTTTCACTCATACCGACTTGGGCCTGCATCGCGGGAATCATAGGAGTAAATGAGTAACGGGCGATACCCATACTCAAAATGAGTGCGCAAATGCCAGAAAATAATACGCTAAAGTGAGTTGGCTTTATTAACACAATGATCTCCGTTATAGCAGTGCTCGAATACGTGCAACCAGCTCATTGGCTGTGGTGCCATGACGCATGGCGTCAACCAACTCGCCTTGTTGGTCGACAATATAGTAACGCGATACATGGTCAAAGGCGTATTCCGAATCAGGCGTATCAGAATGGGTAATTTCAAAATAGGCACCATAATCTCGTGCAACCTTGTCAATTTCTTCTACTGTGCCTGTTAAGCCGAGTATTTGTGGGTGAAATCGTGCAGTAAACTTAGCTAGGTCGTCGACGCTGTCACGTGCCGGATCAACACTGATGAGAATCGGTTGAACCTGGTGGCGTTCGGTAAGGTTCATTTTACCTAAGGCTCGTTGCCACATATTCATTGAATTTGGGCAAACCTCAGAGCAACTGACAAATCCAAAGTACAAGATGACGATTTTTCCGCGAAAGTCCTGCAGGGCAACATCACCCTGTTGACTTCTTAGGATGAAGTCGCCACCCAATTTACCATCATCACCGCCGGCGCCAGCTACGGGTCTATCGGCAGATGTCAATAAAACGGCAAGCAGCACAGAGATAATTAACAAGCCGGCGCCAAAGGCGAGCAGGACAATTTGACGGTCGTTAATAATTGCCTTTTTAGCTGTTTTAGTGCCTTGAACCGTATTATGCATCGTCTAATGGCCCATGAGCATATTGTGGTTGAGGTGTTGCATTATCCATATAGAACCGACAATTAATATGGCGACAAGTACCACCACAAATATCGCGGAAACTGTATTCCACATCTGCTCTGATGATGTGTTCATATGTAGAAAGAACACTAGCTGTACCATTATTTGGCCCACTGCGCAAAGCAAAATCAGTGTTACCGTGATCATTTCACTTAACGCGCCAGTCATCACCAAGCCAAATGGTATTGCCGTCAGTACAATAGACAGTATTAAACCAACAACATATTCGCGCACACTACCATGCGCTGCACCGCCGTGGCTATGATGTGAATCATCATGGGGTGTAGTTGCTGAGTCGTCATGAAGATCTGATTCCGCCATCACATTGCCCCCATTAGATAAACCACACTAAACACGCAAATCCAAATAATATCGAGAAAATGCCAGAATAAACTCAGGCAGCTCAGACGGACTTGGTTATGCTCAGTCAGACCGTCCTTTAGAATATGGACCACCAATACAATCATCCAGATCATACCAAAAAAGACATGCAGCCCATGTGTTCCGATTAATCCGTAAAAGGCTGCCCAAGCGCCACTGCTCCAGGGCGATGCGCCCTCGTGAGTAAAGTGAACAAACTCATAGATTTCCATAACAAGGAAGCCTAGGCCCAATGCAAAGGTTGCTGCTAACCAGCCCATCAGGTTTTTGATGTTGTTGGTATTCGCGCCTAGCATGGCCATGCCGAAGGTGAAGCTGCTTAACAGCAGTAGTGCGGTTTCACCCAGTACAAAGTTAAGGTCAAAGAGTTCTTTGGCTTCTATTGTGCCCGCAAAGTTTTGACCTATTACTGCGTAAACAGCAAATAAGGTGGCAAACAGTATGCAGTCACTGAGAATATAAATCCAAAAACCAAAAACCGTATCACCGCCATAGTCGTGGTGGTGTTCCTGCTCAACAAAACCGGTGAAGTCAGCCGGTGGTTTGGGTAAAGGGGCATTCATTGTTTATAAGCCTCTTAAATACTGATCGCCATTTCGCTGGAATCCTTTGAGTCCCGCTTGTCATTGGCATGGGCGATTTGTTCATAGTGTACGTTTTCTATTGCTTCAACTTGTTCAACTGGCACATAGTAGTCTTTGCTCTTCTCAAAGGTATAGAGAATAAATGAAGCCATCATGCCAACTAATCCAAGGATTGCCGCCCACCAGATGTACCAGACCATGGCCATACCGAACAGCATGGCAAAACCGCTGATGACCACGCCGGCCCAGGTATTTTTGGGCATATGAATGGGGGCATAGGATTTTGGCTTTTTGTAGGCGAGGCCGAGCTCTTTCAGATCGTGGAAGTGATCTCTGTCGCGAACCTCCGGCAACTTGGCAAAGTTGTAAAAGGGA
>JANQMK010000469.1 GCA_028280085.1 Pseudomonadales bacterium | reverse complement strand
TTTTAAGTACATCGATTGTGTTTGTTGGGTTTCTAGTACGTGATATCCAAATACCAGAGTTTTTTAGCCAATGCATAGAATCTGTGAAATCTGATTTGTCTATAGTTAGTGAAGAATTATAATTCCACTGTTGATAATTAATGATAGGCTGGTTATTTTCTCGTTTGACAAAAGCTTTAAAGTTACGCAGATAGTTTTGCCATTCTAACCTTAAGTTTTCTTCGATAACATTGAGCTGGCCGGCAAGGCGGTAGGAAAGCAAACGCTCTTCGTAATGCCGGATACGTTCAGTGATCCCCATTACTATAATGCAGGCGAAGATAAATACCGTTATAGATAGTAATAGAGGGAGTGATTTGTGCTTTAGCTGGTCCATGTTCTTTTTACAGCGCCCTGCATTATCTATAACTCATTCTACAATGTATGCTCTATAACAATATGGTAAATAAACGTTTGGCTAACGACTGCATCTAATTAAATATCTTCTAAAAAGCCACCTTGAACAACATAATACAAAATGTGTCAGCAAATCGTCGTTGTTATTATATAAGTGGTAGGTGGGAATGATTAGGTTAGCCCTTTGTTGGTGGTTGCTATTGACTAGTGAATCTCTCGTTCGCCCACCACGCAATCGCGGCCTTGGCGTTTAGCTTGCTGCATAGCATTATTAGCACGTGCGATGATGGTGTTTTCATCGTCGCTAGCTTGAACTTCGGCTACCCCAATTGATACCGTGACATTTCCCAAACTCGTTTTGTTGTGATCACCGATTGTTAGTTGTTTAGCAGCAACAGTGCGTCTGACTTTTTCCGCGACACTGAGCCCACCTTGATAGTTTGTGTTGGGTAGGATGATCGCAAACTCTTCGCCACCAAACCGTGCGACGGTATCGGTGCCTTGAATACACTTTTGTAAAAACTTGGCTACATAGGCCAAGACTTTGTCGCCTACTAGTTGGCCATGGCTGTCATTGAGTGGTTTGAAATGATCAATGTCGACTATAAGTAAGCAAAAATTGTCCCGGGAAGCGTGGTAAAATTGAAATGCTTGGGATAACACGCGGTCGAAAGTATGGCGGTTAGTAATGCCAGTGAGCTCATCGATTGATACCTCGATATTGAGTTCGTCGACGTTTGAACGAAGCGATTCAACTTCATCATTGAGGTTGGTCAACGATTTTTCGAGATTAGCGCTCGAGCTTAGCATTTGGTCGGCTTCTTTTATCAGGCATGTTACCAGAGATCTGATATCGTCTATTTGAGGCTCTTGGCTTAAGGTAGAATCACAGTCTGTTAAAGTGCCGCGAAAATGGGTCATATCTTTACCCATGTTGTTTAACTGCTTGAACAATTCATCAATGATATGACGTACATGTTCTTGCATGTTTATTAGTTCTTGCTCGGAGTTATTTGCAATAAATTGTGTATAGAGATCTTTATTAATTTCGGGAGTAAAAATTGCGCCATCATTGAGAATATCATCAATGGCTTTGTTAAGTTCTAGTTTTGAACCCATTGAGTATTCATACCATACCGCGAAATTTTCTGGTGTGGTCGGAATACCGAGTTTGCTCATGCGGGGCAGGGTAAGCTTAAGGTGTGTAACGGATTGGATAAGCTGTTGTTGCTCCTCCGCTGCCGGACGATTATTGTTCATTTTTGCCAAATGTATTTAGTCTATTACAAGCAGATTTATCATTAATTTTAGTAGAAGCACTCAGTTTTCCAAATGAAATGGGTGCTTTATTGATAATTTTATGGCCTAGTGGCAGCCTATTGATGTCGGTCAAAGACTAAAAAAATGCTGTCAGCAACAGATAATATGAAGTGTAGACTGTCAGGTAGAGCTAGTTCTGTATAATATCTGGCCGAATCTGTTGTAAGAAAGCTATAAATTGTTATGCTAGCGATTCTGGCTTGTTAGCATTGTGTGGGGGGCTCTCGGTAAATTGTATATTGAACTATCGGTAGGAACTTTAGTTGTCGCGCCGCCAGGTTACTTTAATCACTATTAGTTCAGCTAGTTATCTTATACCTTAAAATCATTAATGGTTGGACTTAAGTTATGGTTGTAGGGTAAGTTTTAGTTTGCCTGCAACCCACTGGGACCATTTGGCGTAATCGTATGATAAACAGCTCTGAGTATTTGCGGATGGTAAAAAAAATATTAGCTGTCATGGCTAGGACAATGGTGCTTTATTGTTTTGTTTCAACCACCGTTGCGGCAGGTGAGTTTGAATCGTGTATTAGTCGCTTGCAAACTGAAGCAACAGCTAGAGGCTATCAGGGTAAATTCATAAAACTGCTTGGCGATGTACGTTACCTGCCCAAAGTGATTGAGTTAGATCGTCACCAACCCGAGTTCAGTGAAACCTTTGCGAGTTATCTCTCTAAACGAGTCACCGACTTCCACGTCAGCAACGGTAGAAAATTGCTGATAGATCATCAAGAATTATTAGCCAAATTGGCTAAAAAATATGGTATTCCTGCCCATTATCTACTAGCGTTTTGGGGGCTGGAAACGAATTACGGTCGCTATAAGGGAAAAATGCCGGTATTAGATTCATTGGCTACGTTAGCATGTGACCAGCGCAGAAGCGAGTTTTTTACAGCAGAGCTATTTGCAGCTTTAAAAATGTTAGACACTTTTGGTATTGGCGTCGGCGACATGCAAGGTTCCTGGGCTGGTGCCGTAGGTCATACTCAATTTATGCCATCTGTTTATTTGGCTTATGCGGTGGATGGCGATGGCGATCAGCGAATTAATTTGTGGCGTAGTTCAGCGGATGCGTTGACCTCAGCTGCTAATTATCTCAATAAAATAGGTTGGCAGAAGCATTTGCCATGGGGTAAGGAGGTTATCCTACCCAGTGACTTTTCCTATCAGGATGCGGGTCTAGAAACCTGGCGAGCTAAAAGCTACTGGGGCAAAACAGGTGTGAAGACGACGCAAGGCTTGCCAATAACAGCTTCTGGCACCGAGTTTGATTTAAATACGGCTATCATCGTTCCGGCGGGCCACAAAGGTCCTGCATTTATGGTATATGAGAATTTTAATGTAATAATGCGTTGGAATCGTTCAATTTTTTATGCGATTACTGTTGGCTATCTTGCTGATCGCATTAGCGGCGGCGGTATACTAGTTAATTTTCCGGTTGAAAATAGCTCTCGTTTGAGTCGTGTTAACGTTGAATTATTACAACAGCGGCTGGCGGATCGTGGTTATGTGGTTGGCAAGATCGATGGCATTATCGGCCCTTCGACGCGCAAGGCAATAAGGCAATTCCAACTGAAGCATGGCCATATTGCTGACGGTTATCCTAATGCTGAGCTGTTTAAAATATTAAAGATCGGTTTAGATTGAATGATGTGGCGGCCTAACAAAGGTAGTGTCTATGGCATGTCTAGTTACGTGTTGGATGTTGCGGTGTAAGGAACTTTTGGTGCGAGGCGGGAATCAAGAATTTTCATAGCGCCAAATATTGGCGTCTTTAATACAACGATGACGTCTGCCGGCGGTGTTGGGATTAGCAGTCGCATAACCGGCGTCATCAGGATAAAGGATGGCAGGTTTATTGTCGATGATACAGCTTTTAGGTAACACCGGTGTAAAGGGGCGCCGCTGATAGAAATTAATAATATCGTGAGCGTGTCTATGTTGTTGCATTTCAATTAAAGTCACATAAGTCGGTGGTAACAGCGCTAATTTACCAGCATCCTGTTCCTTGACGGCACTATCAGGCCGCATCCAACGATATTCATGGATCTCGTTGCCGTCGACCTGTACCGGCTCACTTTGATCTGGCGAAATAACTGTCAAATAAAACCAAGTAGCGAAACGTTTACGAGAGGTTTCTGGCGCAGTCCAGTGAGAAATTTTATAGAGCTTGTTATGACTAATATCAAGTCCGGTTTCTTCTTTAGTTTCACGTATTGCAGCCAGCATAGAGGCTACTTCTTCATTGTGGTTTGCTAACTCATGTGGCTCTATTTTGCCGCCCGGAAAAACCCACAGTCCGCCGGCAAATGATAATTGTTGGTTACGTCTTAGCATTAAGACTTCGAGATCGTCCCTGCTTTGACGAATGATTACCACTGTGGCAGCGGGTATGGCTAGGGGCATAATACTATCCTGCTAGTTAAGCTACCAATGACTCTATAGTCTAAATTGGTATTTAAAATGACAGTAGGTTGTACTGTTTGTTGCTTATTGTGCACGAAAACAAGTGTTTTTAGCAGTGTAATTGGTTACACTTTTCGTCGATATAATATAAAGAGTATAGCAATTACCTGTAAGCCGTTGGGTATAAAAGAACAAGCTAAAAACTAAAACAGCTGTGCGCTAGGTTTTGTCAATTTTTCAAACTGTGGAACTCATCAATTATTAAGGAAGGTCGCTTATGAAATGCCATGAAGTAGATTATAGTATCCTTGGTCACGACATGCAGATGGTTGAGATTGAACTTGACCCGAGTGAGACCGTTGTTGCCGAAGCAGGGGCAATGAATTATATGGAAGAGGGTATTCAATTTGAAACGAAAATGGGCGATGGTTCCGAAACTGATCAAGGCTTTATGTCGAAGCTGTTTAGTGCAGGTAAGCGAGTTATTACCGGTGAGTCTGTATTTATGACTCACTTTACTAATAGAGGCAATGGTAAGCGCCGAGTCGCGTTTGCAGCGCCATTTCCAGGTTCTATCATTCCCGTTGATATGGCTAAAGAGCAAGGCGAGCTGATTTGTCAAAAAGATTCGTTTCTTGCTGCCGCGTTAGGTACAGAGGTTAGTATCGCGTTTAATAAACGCTTAGGTAGCGG
>JANQMK010000458.1 GCA_028280085.1 Pseudomonadales bacterium | reverse complement strand
GAGGAGCAAACCTAGTAGACGGCATCATCAATGCAGCAGAAAATCGCGTAGATCTACCGCCTGCTTGGCAAGACATCATCAATCATTGGCATCAATCACTGTTTCATATTGCAAAAGAATTTCTGGTAGGCGAATCACGAGTTAGTTTTAGCTCATCAATGCAAGCCCAATACTACGCCTATCTCGCGCCATTAAATCGTATAGCTGAAACTGATACCATCAGGCAACGGCTCAATAACCCTGAGGAAAACTGCTAATGACGTCAGCAAAGCTCCCTCAAGATCATGACGCCAGAGCGGCAGCGCTCGACCCGAGCCGTTCATTCGCTGTTACCGCCCCGGCGGGTTCCGGTAAAACTGAGCTAATAACCCAGCGAGTCTTAAAGCTATTAACGATTTGCGAACGACCCGAAGAAATTTTAGCAATCACGTTTACCCGTAAAGCAGCAGCCGAAATGCAAGCCAGAATTGTCAGCGCTTTACAAGATGCACAATCTAGCGAGCAGCCAAAAGAAGCTCATAAGTTCAACACGTGGCAACTAGCACAAGCCGTACTGCACCGCAGTCAGCAGAAACAATGGTCACTACTGGAGAGCCCTAATCGAATAAATGTTAAGACCATTGATGGCTTATGCGCGAGCATCACCAAACATCTACCAATACAAGCTAATTTTGGTGCACAGCCTAGAATCATTGAAAATCACGATAACTGTTACCAAGATACCATCGAACGCACGCTCAATCTATTGGAATCCAACTCACCAATCGCTGACAACATTGCAACCTTATTGCGACATCTCGACAATGACTTAAATCGAGTGGCATCACTACTGCGCCTACTCATTCTTCGCCGCGATCAGTGGTTAGGCTACATCTTCCATTCTCAAGCTAGCACGGCCAAAGATGCATTGGAACAGGCTATCGCCACACTAATTGTGGATGAACTGCAAACGTTAGCTGATATGCTCCAGCCTGTAGCGAATGACATGATTCATTTGGTTGACTATGCGGCTTCTAACCTACGAGATGAAAACCATGACCACATCATTGTTCACGGCTTGGGCCTTGAATCACTACCTGACCCAAGCGCAGACTGCATGCCGCAGTGGCTCGCTATCATTGAACTCCTTATTACGAAAGAAGGTAAGCTACGCCAAAAAGTTGACAAACGTTTAGGCTTTCCAGCGGGCAAAACCGCTGAAGAAAAACAGCTAACTAAAAAAATGAAAGCCCTACACACCGATACGATCGAAAAAATCTGCATAGCGCCGGATATTGTTGATCAACTACAACTAGTACGTCGCCTACCTCTCTCTCACTATCAAACACAACAATGGCAAGTGTTAGAAGCGCTGGCAAATATGCTACCGGTACTAGTGGCCCAGTTAACGGTTACATTCAGAGAACACGGTATAGCAGACCATACGGCAATTACTATAGGCGCATTAGAAGCGTTAGGCGATGACAGCGAACCTACTGATATCGCGCTGGCGCTCGATTACCGCATTCGTCACATTCTCGTAGACGAATTTCAAGACACGGCAACACCGCAGTTACGCCTACTGGAAAAGCTTACCGCAGGCTGGCAAATTGATGATGGTAGAACACTATTTATTGTCGGTGACGGTATGCAATCTTGTTACGGCTTTCGTGACGCTAATGTCGGTATTTTTCTCGACGCGCAAGACCATGGCATCGGTTCAGTCAAATTAGAAAATATTAAACTCACCGTTAACTTTCGTTCACAACAGGGTATTATTGACTGGGTTAATAGCACCTTTAGCAAAGCTTTTCCCATTAAACGTGATGTCACGCGAGGCGCTGTCCCCTACTCGCCATCGATCGCGTTCAATCCATCACTCCCGGGTCCAGCCGTAGCTTGTTTTGGTTTCAAAAATCAAAGTGATAGAAAAGCGGAAGCAAACAAGGTAGTTGAATTGGTCAGTAACGCAATGCAAACGGCTCCCGATGATACCATTGCTATTTTAGTACGCAACCGACCACATTTAACTGACATTCTAGCCGCGCTAAAGGCTGCAAACATAACCTGGCATGCTACAGAAATTGATCCACTGGCCAATCGTATGGTCATTACCGACTTATTGTCACTTACCAAAGCCATACTAGACCCTGCCGATCGTATCTCTTGGTTATCAATTCTAAGAGCACCATGGTGCGGGCTCTGTCAACACGATCTTTGGCTTATCGCTAACGCACCACTCCAGCAGTCCGGCAATATTGATGCTCAACATACAGCTGTAGTCGCCAAGGACAGTAGGCAATACACCAATGTGATATGGCAACAAGCCCGTCAATTCAAATCAATAGCAGGTCTAACTGTCCACGGCAACAAAGCGCTGACACGTTTTGTCACCGTGATGGAGGC
The DNA here is from genome assembly GCA_028280085.1 of Pseudomonadales bacterium. Lineage (GTDB taxonomy): Bacteria > Pseudomonadota > Gammaproteobacteria > Pseudomonadales > JANQMK01 > JANQMK01. Next base: position 1,567 of record JANQMK010000458.1, on the reverse strand, counting down.
CGTTTGGCAACAGCGATTCCACAAACCACTAAGACAAACCATTGAAGGAGCTTGGTTCATGCTGGGGGGACCGGCAACAGCCGCTAATCCGACCGATCTAATAGACGTCGCCAGTTTTTTCACTCAATTAGAACACTATGATTGGGCAAAAAATCAAACTGATATCAATGAGTTCGAACAAGCTATCCATCGATTGTATGCAGCACCACAGGCAGCGAGTAATGCTAAACTACAGGTAATGACTATCCACAAATCAAAAGGTTTAGAATTCGATACTGTCATTATACCTGGGCTGGATAAAATAACCAAAGCTGATGACAAACAATTGTTGGTCTGGCAAGAGCGCATCAGTCTCAGTGGAGAAAAGCAACTATTACTAAGCCCATTAACACAAGCCGGTGCTCTCGACGATTCACTATATGCATTTATAGCATCAGAAAACAAACGCAAAGCGTTACTAGAAAACAATCGGCTACTCTATGTCGGCGCAACAAGAGCCATAAAAAAACTTTACTTACTAGCCAATGTTAAGTCCACGCCTGCGGGGGAAACAGCATCACCAGCAAAAACCAGTTTACTATCACCAATATGGCATGCAATAAAAGAACAAATAATTTATCCGGATAACGATGATCAGACACTTAAAGCCGAGCTTCAGGTACAAACCAGTTTGTTTGATGTCATTGACAACTCAATTGAACATGATCAAGGTCTAACTCATCTTATGCGCCTGAAAAGTACTTGGGAGCTGCCTAAGTTAATGCGGGGAGAGCTACTAAAACGTTATCGAGGCGATGAATTTAGCCATATAAAGGATAACATGCCAACGTTAACCACTGCCTCTTGGCTGGCTCATACTGGCACAGTTATTCATCGCATACTAAGGCAAATCGTGATTGATGGTATTGACAAGTGGGACATCGATAAAATTAATCGGCAAAAGCCCTTCTGGCGTAGTCAGCTCTCGCAAATGGGCGTAAGTGATGATCTTACTGGCGAAGCCATCGGGCGTATTGAACTGGCAATTACACAAATATTGTCAGACACCACTGGTAAATGGATACTTGATAGCAGCCATCAAGATAGCGCTTGTGAACTCAGTCTCAACTACTGGGACAATGATGAAGTAAAGCAACTCACCATTGACCGGACTTTTGTTGAAAAAGATATACGTTGGATTATCGATTACAAAAGCACAGAGCCTGAACCAGGACAGCCTTTGCATCAATTTTTACGACAGCAAGAGACAGCTTATTACAACCAATTGACAAGCTACGCACAGCTAATGCAAAAAATGGGGCCACAGGCTGTCATGACAGCATTGTACTTCCCATTAATACAAACACTACACAAGGTGCCCTAGCTTTATTCTTTCTTGCCAAATCGTGCTGAATAAAATGTCGAAAATACGTAGTCTCTCTCCGCCATATTCGCGTGACACTTCTGGCAACTCTCGCGTATATTCGTATCTTTGCTGTTGCCAGACATAATAATCTTACCATCGTTAGTTGCCTGGACATACTCCCAATCGCCACCTTCTTTATCATAACCCGGCTCACGCTTTACC
>JANQMK010000453.1 GCA_028280085.1 Pseudomonadales bacterium | reverse complement strand
CAAAACGCCCACAGGCCCTGCCGGTATCAGTGATGTGGCTTGTGTTGGTGTGACGTCTTCTAACATCGCCACTGGCATGCCATTTAGATAAACATAGGTGCGAAACATTAAGGTGGTCGAGCCGGGGATGGTTTCAAATAGCAGTTTACCGTCCGAGCCATAAATAAAATGGCCGGTGCCATTTAATGTGGTTTTGCTATCGCGCTGGCCTAGCGCATTGTAGCCATAAGTCGCAATGGTTATACCATTGTCTTTTACTTCTATTAAACGATTGTTGTGATTGTAAATTAACTCACGTCCCGTGCTATCACTCGCGAGATTGCCATTGTCGGTATACGCGAAAGTTCGCGGATTATCACCGCCATCAATGCCTTGCAATTGATTGCTGGTTAAAGGGTTAGAGTAATTGAGAGTCTCGACGAAGTTATTAGCACTGTCAGTTAGTGTACGTCCTGTACGGTTACCTGTGGCATCGTAGTCATATTGAAAGTTGCCGTAGTTGCCCGTTGCGCTGGTTAGACGATATTGATTGTCGTAACTGAAAGTTTGGCTGTTAGAAGCGCTCAAGTTGTCAATAATCGGATTAAGCGTACCTACTGGGTCAAAATCATAGTCTAGATTCTGTAGCTGGACTGTTCCACCGTCGTTAGTCACGATAGTATCCGGACGATAATGCAAGTCGTAGGTCTTGGTTTGGGTAAGGCCATTGGCAAAGGTCATGCGGTTGATAGGACCAAATGGTTGGTAATCGATAGCGGAAACGAGGGTTTCCACCGGTGCCGTGCTATTTTTCTGCGTTGTGATGGCAAACACCTCTGCTGTTTGATCATCTCTCTGATAGTTGATAATACGTCCATTGGGATAAGTCATCTGGACTAGGTTATCTGCCAAATCATAACGATATCGAGTGGTGTTGATGTCGTTGCCAATTGTTCTCGTATTCTCAATGACATTGCCACGGCTATCATATTTCCAAGTTATGCTGTTACCATTGGCCTGCGTTAGGCCCGTGCGCCGTCCGATGCCTTGATTGCCATTACTCTCATCGTCATAGGTAAATGAATAGTTTTCTTCCGGATTAGCTGGGAAAATAACATTAACTAGACGGCTCAAAGCATCGTAGGTGTACTGCGTGACAACTCCACGCGCATCAGTTTTAGCTGTCAGGTTGCCGGCTAAATCATAGCTGGTGTAGTTGGTGACGCTGGTATCGGGGCTGGTCAGCTTAGTCAGAAAGCCGAAACCATTGTAATCATAATCTGTTACTAAACCGTTCGCATCGGTAACAGTGTTGAGTTGATCGAGATTGTCATAAGTATATTGGGTAACGCCTGCTTCTCTATTAGTTTCCCGCGCTAATCGATTCAAGCCATCGAAGGTTCTAATGATGGTTGCTAAATTGTTGTCTGCAATTGAGACAATATTGCCGTTGCCATCGTAATCAAATTCTTCGAGGATTTGATTGTTGATACCTAGATTTTGTTTTAGGCGACCCAGCTCATCGAATACATGTTGCTGTTGACGAACGATAGTGCCTGTTTCAGAGTGGATGGTTTCTGTTTCACGATTACCTAGTGCATTGAGATTATATTCAATATATTCGCCGTTGCTATTGGTAATACGAGTCAGTCGCTGTGCTGCATCGTAGTCGTAATGTAGCGCCACGCCGTTCGGTAAGGTAATTCTGCTGACAAGACCATTATCAAAATAGTCATAATTCGTAATGGCGTCACCCTCAACACTTTTTATTGTTCGAGTGTCCAACCAGCCACGTAGGGTATACCGCAATTCTGTTGTCACATTATTGCTATCCACCATGGTTTGTGGCAAACCTTCACTGCTATGGTCCTGGAACAGAACAGTATGGCCCAGGGCATTGCTTACTTGAATTAACAAGCCTGCTGGATTGAAGGATTGTATGGTTTGGTCGATCACTTCAGTACGTGGGCCATCAATGGTAATGGTAGCAACGTTGGTTTCGTCATCTACTCCGTCATTATTAAAATCAAAAAAATGAAAGGTATAGTTGTAGTCCCAAGTGCGTGAAGGGTTACCGGCAGTTAGCAGGTCGATTTCAGTGACCAGGTCAATACGACCTTTATCGTCATAGCTATAGTTTGTGCGCTTATGACCAAGTATTTCAATGCTGGTTGGTTTGTAGCGATTTTTGTCCCATACAGAGACAACAGTGCGCTCTACAGGCGTGCCTTGCGCTTCTATCCGTTGGGTTTCAAATCCGTTATTATCAAAACCGTAGTCTGTAATATTTCCATTACGATCAACTTCCCTATCTTTGAAGCCGTTAGTATCGTAGGTAATAGTTGACAGATCTCCGCTGCAAAGCGGGGAGGGATGTCCTTCAATCTGTGTGACTCGCTTAACAATATTTTCACCGCTGCCAATGGCAGTAAAGGTAAACGTGGTTTCTTTATTTGCCGCATTACGAATCCTAGTCGTTTCGGTTGAATAGTCGATAACCTCCATGCGTTCTGCACCACCGGCATGTTCGGATAAAATTGCCCACCCTTGGTCATTATAGGCATAGGTAGCGTAACGATTGCCTCGTTCATCAGTGATCCCCGTTAAGTGATGTGGATAAAGCCGCTCGGTGGTATCACCGTCTTGATCGAAATCATCAACATCAATGTGGGTGTCTTCATAGTGGTATTGTTTTCTTGGGTTATCTGTAAGGTTGCCGGGTGTGTTGTCGGGATAGACGACAAATGTTAAGTTACCTAGCGCATCGTACTGATAGTTAAGTTCTCGATTACCGGGTAGCTGGATTACCGCAATTTTTCCAGCATTAATACCGCTGTCATAATAACTGTAGGTGAGTTGACGACCAAAGTCATCGCTCACTGATAATAAACGCCCGGTTGCATCAATATTATAACGATGTTTGATCCCCTCACGGCTAGTAGTCCACCAAAGATAAGCTTTGGTTTCACCCGTTGTGTTATATTCATCTAAATCGACTTTATAAACCTCTTCTATACCGCTGCTGGTAATATATTGAAAAATAGCTTGCCCATTAAAATCAAATATATTCAGTACAGCCTTAGTACCACGACTAATAGGATCAAAACCACCCGAGGTATTTAACCAATATCTGACTTTATCACCATTGGGACGGACGACAGTCATACGTTCCTGGCTGGCCGCAAAAAATTGAGCATGAATATATTGTGTGCCAAAACCTGTCCACTGCTGGCCAAAATTATCAAAAATAAACCGATTAGAAGAACTATAGTTTCGGGTCACCACCAAGGGGTATTGACCACCGCTGCGATAGTCTGTTTCGGTATGAGTTTTTGTACCGGACAATAATTCAATGGGATTGCCGGCGGAGGTACAGCTTTTTGCATCTCGGCAATGGTCACCGCATTTAGGTACTTCAGCACATGCCAAACTGCTTTTAACCGCCAAAATGCATAGTGCGCGGCAGGTATCGTGAGGTTGATCAAGCCATGCCGGATCAGGTGGATGAAGCCATTCACAGTCATATCGATCAAGTGCGCTAACGGAAGTAGAGATCGATATCACCAAAATAAAATATAGGGATGTTATAAGTGTAAAATTCCGTTGTCGGTATTGACTCAAGTACTGTACTAGAGCTGCCATGACTGCCTCCCTGGCATTCTGTGAAGTTAGTGAGAAGAAGGGTGTTTGTTGGTGGCTTGTGTGTCTAATTATTTTTTATCTTTTATCTTTTAGTATCTCTTTACATATTGTTGATGTTAATCGCAATGTAAAATTAGGTAAAGATAAAAATCCACTTTGTAAAACAAACATCGCAATACGAAACATTAGGTATGCGAGTGCCGACCAACGACATCCAATAAAAATTGGCGCTATATCAAGTCTTTAGCTTTCTTTGCAGCAGAGGAGGGGTATTTTAATTAGAGCTTTATGTTGGAGGTTGAATATTCAGTCTATCAAGTTATAGATATCTATAACTATATTTATAACTCGGACTATAACTAAATGTATACCTATAATGGAGCCGGGATAGGGCAATAGTGCTTGTAACAAAGGGTGTGCGTAACTCCTGCTAGGAGTAAATTATACCAGCCGATATATACGTACATGTATTTTGATTTTAGTGAGGGTATTATACGCGGACTAGCAATCGCTTAGTACAACAGCACTCTGTTTACTCGTAAAAGTTGATACCTTTCCACAATCAAGCCCAGTGTTTTGAATACTGATATTCTCCAGGTTTTCTAAATAATGCAGGTGCTCTAGATATGAGAATGAGTTACCGTCTAATATGACTGTTTTCACATTATAGAGATAACCTATACCACGAAGGTCTGTAATACCTCTGTTACTACAATCTAATAAATCTACATCTCCGGTCATAACGCCGTGATCGATCATACAGGCGTGTAACGAGGCATCTGCTACTGGCAACATAGCAATCTCAGCATCAGGGTTAAATTCGATTGTCATGGCAACTGATTTTGAAGAAGTAATTGGTTGGCATATACCGCAGCCTCCTCCCTCTGTATATTGAAAAAAGGCTTCGGCAATGAGTTCACCAGATCTATAAGGCGTAATGCTGAGGATTCCTGAATTTTGCTCCATTAAAAAGTTTGAGCTTGCCAGAGTGTTTACTGAATCCTTAACAAAGATGCGCCAGCCTTTATTGTCTAGCTCATATGTTTGTGCAGGGAAAGTCCACAGTCGTCCAGCATTTGCAGACCAAGATATTTCGATGGATTCTCCTGCAGTAATATTTGTGTTATCGGGCTCGGCCTGAAAATATTCACCGGTAGTCCAAAATGGTGGCGACAATGATGTTTCACTACAGGCTACAGCCATACTAAATGTAACGAGCAATAAAATACATCGCTTGGATAACTGAGCCCATGAGGATCGAGGGTGAGTAAACATTTTGGTTACTCCTTACTAAAAATCATACCGCGTTGTTTGGTAAAAGATGAGTTTCAAGTATATAACAGGTATTTTTTATAGAATATCTGACTTAAGTTAGATATGTTTAATCATCTCTTTTTAAGTCGATCATCAAAGTTCCTGTTTTTTGCTCGACAAGCAATGCCGGAGCGATAATGATTGGTTTTCCGGTAATATAAGTGATAGTAGTGTTCGAAGCTGTGGGATGCTCTTTTTTTGGATCGAGCTGGATCTGTTTTATGCGTTAAGATAATGTCAGCTTATGGCGGAATCACCATTGGAAAGATCATTAGGTTTGTAAAAAAAAGAGCCCAACTTGGGCTCTGCAAAAATCTGTATTATTTTTCTTATAAAGAACTGACGCGGTCTCGCTAACACATTAGCTATCACCTCATTGCCTAGATAAGACTATTCGGTGTCAACTATCTCGATGTTATCGACGTAAAGGGTGCCTGTAACCGTTTCGGGTTTGCCAAAAGCTTCAAACTCAATTCCGATTTTGTTCACAGCATTTATATTGAATCCCTCAGAAACAAAGGTAAATGAATCAATATCAACGATCGGAACTGCTATTGTATTCCATGCGTCCCCAGTTA
>JANQMK010000444.1 GCA_028280085.1 Pseudomonadales bacterium | reverse complement strand
CACCGTATCGGTCGCTGAAACTACTTCCGTTTTTGAAACGCAACGCCGTAATTTCTCGCTGCAAAATGATTTTAACTTACTAGAATCGACAGTTTTTTCTCTGGGCTATGAATTCTACGAAGATGATGTCGGTAGTAGTAGCCGGGTGTATCGCACAGATCCCGATGACCCTGATAGCGCCGCTATTGAATCACGCGATAATAAAGCGGGCTATATACAGCTACAAACCGAGTTTTCTAATCAGAGCATAGTGGTAGGAGGGCGTTTTGAAGATAATGAACAATTTGGCTCACATGAGACAGCCAGTTTAGACTACGGCATTCACTTTAGTGATAGCCTCACGCTGGTTGCATCTTGGGGGTTGGGTTTTAACACCCCAACGTTTAATGACCTTTTTTGGCCTCTGTCATTTGGTTCTAGAGGTAACCCTGATTTGAAGCCTGAAGAATTGGAGAACGTTGAACTGTCACTTAAAGGGCATTTTACCCACTTGAATTGGCAGGTAACTGCTTACCGCAACGATATTGATAACCTGATTGAATGGATTGATTTAAGTACATTAACCCCCGCAGGTGTAGGCTGGCAACCTAGAAATGTCAATGCAGTCGATATCGAGGGTATAGAATTTAATCTCGGTTTTGAACTGGATGCATGGCATATCAATGCAAGTTACTCTTTGGTAGATGCGGTTGATGCCGATTCTGATTTACAGCTACAGGATCGAGCCAAGCGCTTAGGTAGTATTGACGTAGACAGACGCTTTGGCCAGCTCGATCTTGGTTTTTCCATCCGGGTGATACGGGTAGATTTGACGATGCTTTTGAAGGCACGCGAATTGCCGGCCATGCCATCTTGGGTTTAAGGGCCGCTTATGCCTTTACGCCTGAAATCAAGGGGCGTGTTAGAGTCGATCAATGTGTTAAACCAGGACTTTCGGGTACAAGAAGATTATAATACGCCGGGCACTAGTGTATTGGTCTCCCTTGTTTATAAGCCGGAACTTTAGGGTGTAACAGTTATTTTGGGAAAGGTCGTCATACCAACTGGATAAAGACATCTAAATGGCCTTAGGTGTCTTGCTAGTCTGGCCGACCTGTCTGAATGCCGTTTTAGGCCGGAGAGTGGGCAAATTCATGTTTCTTCAATTTATGCTTCTCGGGTTTAAGGTTTTTAGGTTTAAGGTTCTTAGTCTCATAGTTCTCAGGTTCATAGTTATACGTCTTGTAAGTTACATGCTAGTAGGCAGTGGCCTTTTGCTGAAACTGTTAATGCCTATTAATGTTGCCCTGGCCAATGAGTTGCAAGATACTGGCGTCCCTGTTACCGAGCATTTTGTGACAGAAGATACACCTGTGACAGAAGATATACAGGCAATAACCGATGTTACAAAAGCAATAAACAATAGCAAACCCCAGCGCGTTGTGTCGATCAATCTATGTACCGATCAACTGCTTGTCTATCTAGCCCAACGCCAACATATTGCGTCGGTGTCTATGCTTGCGACGTCAAAACTTTATTCGTATGTGTGGGACCGTATCGAGGGTATTCATATCAATAATGGACTGGTTGAAGAAATCCTGCCCTTAAAACCGGACCTCGTGCTGGCTGGCCGTCATACTGTGGCAACGACTATCAACTTTCTTAAACATGTTGATTTGAATGTCCAGCAAATAGATATACCACAAAATATTGATGGCATTAAACAAACCATTATCCAGGTCGCTGACCTTTTGGGTGAAAGGGAGCGTGGTCGTGAGCTTATTGATATTTTAGAAGAAAAACTGCAGCAAGCTGAGCAGTCCTTGCAGCACCGTCCGCAAAAAACAGGTGTTGTTCTGGCGCCTAATAATTTTACCCCAGGTACACGAACTTTTAAGGGGCAAATAATTGAGTTAGCGGGTTTTCGGAATATCGCCGGTGATTATGGGATTGAATGGTACGGCAATATGAAACTTGAGCAAATTGTCGCTAGCCGGCCTGATGCGATAATATTAGATGGGGTTACTGACCAGCATCAAAACTCGTTAGCTGAAAGGTTGTTGCAACACCCGGCTTTGCGTAGGGCGCTGCCCCATACCCAGATCATCAATATGCCGGGCAATTACTGGAATTGTGGTGGCCCGACCATTGTCAATGCGATTGATAAACTGGTAAACATTTAATGAGTGCGTTCCATTTTGATATTGGTGCTAGATTATTATTGAGTGGGTTGACCATTTTGCTGGTGGTATTATTTTTTTTAGACCTGTCGTTTGGCCCTGTTGATATTGATGTCTTTGCTGCGCTAAAAAACCTAGTGACCAACCAATCACATAGCCAAGCTGAATTCATTTTACTAGAAATACGTTTGCCTCGGGCATTGTTAGCGGCTTTAGTAGGTGCGGTCTTAGGTCTATCCGGTGCTGCGTTGCAAGGCCTGTTGCGTAACCCTTTGGCTGGCCCAGGTTTAATTGGTGTGAGTAATTGCGCTGCACTAGGTGCAATTATTATGTTGTATTTTGGCCTGGCGACAGTGCACTGGAGTTTCTTGCCCCTAGGCGGCATGCTCGGGGCATTGATGTCGGTTGTGTTTATTTTCTTCTTGGCCGGGCGTCAAAGTAGTATGACTGGGTTGATTTTGGCAGGTATTGCTATCAATGCGGTAGCTTCTTCTGCCACTGCATTAGCGCTAAATTTTTCCGATAACCCCTATGCGATGAGTGAAATGATTTTCTGGTTATTGGGTTCGGTGTCGAATCGTAGTCTGTCTGATTTGATGATTACACTGCCGTTTATGGTAGTTGGTAGTGCACTAATCCTGATAACAAAGAACTTTTTAGATGTGCTGTCCTTAGGGGAAGATACCGCACGTTCCATGGGGTTTGCGATGGAGCGCTACAAAAGTTGTATCATTATTGGCGTTGCCTGTGCTGTAGGCGCAGCAGTCTCCGTCAGTGGCAATATCGGGTTTATTGGTTTAGTCGTACCTCATATATTGAGACCTTTGGTTGGACACGAGCCAGGTCGTTTATTGGCAGCTAGTGCTCTTGGCGGCGGCGTGTTATTGTTAGCAGCTGATGTCGCAGTGCAAGTACTATCTCCGACGCAAGATCTCAAGCTTGGCGTCGTGACAGCCTTAGTTGGGGGCCCATTCTTTTTGGCATTGGTATATCGTTCGAGGCATGATGTAATATGAACAAACTGAATGCCGAGAATCTTACGCTATCCATTAATGGCGCCAGTATTGTCAACGATATTTCGTTTGAGCTGGTCGCCGGTACTATGTTGGGACTGGTTGGTCCTAACGGTGCGGGCAAAAGCACCTTATTAAAGTTACTGGCCAACCTTACCACGCCTAGTCACGGCCGTTGTTTGGTTGATGATGTGCCAGTTAGTCAGCTACCTCGTCGTCAACTTGCTCATACTATTGGCTACCTGTCGCAAGAAGCCACGGTTAATTGGCCGTTGAAGGTGAGGCGTGTGGTGGAATTAGGGCGCTTACCCTACCAAATCGGTAGCAGAAAAATGGCACAAGATGATCAGGCAGCCATTGATGCCGCCATTGCCAAAACTGAAATCAGTCATTTACTGGATAGAGTTGTTACTACGCTATCGGGTGGTGAGCGCATGCGGGTCTTGCTAGCAAGGCTGTTTGCGACTAACCCTCGCATCATTTTGGCAGATGAACCTGTTGCGTCGCTTGATCCTTATCATCAATTACATGTTATGGAGATACTGCGTGAACATGCTAGTCACGGCGGCATTGTGGTTACGGTGTTACATGATCTTAATCATGCCGCGCGTTTTTGTGATCAGTTGTTGTTGATTGATGCGGGAAAAATGATTGCAATAGGGGAGCCGTGCAATGTCTTGAGTGTAGAAAATGTAGAAAAAGTCTATTCTGTTACGATAAGATGCGATGCCATGCCCAATACTTTTACCATTATTCCCCATGAACGTATTCCCCACAGTTATTGAAAATAGTCAGCTATGAACAGTGATTTTCAGTGGAATACAGACTTCTCTTATCGCTATGATGATTCGCTTTTAACCAAGACTGATCACTATATTAGTCTCGAGTTTGATAGCAAGCAGCGTGTGTTAAGTTCTGCTGTTTTGAATGGTGGTTTGGGTGAATATGACTATTTGCTTAATTTACACGTGGGGTTAAATGATAACTCTGGTACTGAGCCTGCAGAGACTTTGGCTGCGTTTGCCCGTGGTATGTCTTGGCGTGGACAGGGTATCGGTATGATGACCGCCGCCGCTATGGCATCATTGCGTATTCATACTGAACGTGTTGCCGACAAATATGTGACGGGCTATGTGACCACGGGGCTGGATAATTTGCGCTGTGTTGGGGACCGCGCTGACGTCCAGTCTTTACAATTTGCTATAAATACTAATAGCTCATTGGTTTACGCACCGGGTACTATTAATCTTTTTATAAAAACTAACATTTGTTTATCTGATACTGCCTTGGTTGAAGCGATTGCCATGGCTAATGAAACCAAGGCTAAGGTATTATTAGAAAAAAAACTCCCATCCCCGGTTAGCGGGCGCTTAGCGACGGGTACTGGCACGGATTCTACCGCGATTATCTGTGCAACAGGAAAACCACTGACTCATTATATAGGCAAACATGTGATTGAAGGGCAAATGTTAGCGCGGGCGGTAGAAGGCTGCTTGTTAATGTCATTGTCGGCAGGTAATCTAGGTTAAAAACTGTATTCATAAAAAACAATGGGCTACCAACCAGTACCGACTATAAATTCCCCAATTCGTCACATGATAATTGTGTGCAGAGAGCAATGCTCATGTTGCCAGTGAACCGAGTAGCAAGGCCAATAGTTGTTTTTTTATCGACGTTGAATTATGTGTCGGTGTTGAAATATATATTGGTATTAAAAAATGCTAGACAAAGGGTGTTATTGGCTTTTACGTTGTTAGTAGGATGTGAATTCTCTGGCTCAGAGATTACCCCGCTAGACGATGGTGCTGACCTGTCTGTACCTAGTCCAACTCTATTATTGCCGCCAGAAGACAGCGGTAACATCTTTTTACCCTCAAAATTCTTCTCATTAACCTCGTTAGGCTATGAAGAGCGTGAGTTTTTTGTGTCTGGAACGGCGAGAGCTTTCGCTCCGTCAGGTCAGTTGGGTAGTGACGGACGATGGGACGTTGACGTTGTTGATAATGCAGACTATCAAACCAGAATGGTTGTCTACAAACCTATAAGTGCCGAAGACTTTAACGGCACGGTGCTAATTGAATGGCTAAATGTTACTGCCGGTGGTGATACCGCTCCCGATTGGATTATGTTACACACGGAGTTGATGAGGCAGGGTTACGCGTGGGTTGGCATTTCAGCCC
>JANQMK010000436.1 GCA_028280085.1 Pseudomonadales bacterium | reverse complement strand
TGGGATGGCGACACCGCTGGGGACGGTGCGGTTACTTGGCTAGGTGTGTTTGTGGTATCCACATTAGATGTAATATGTGCGCTAGATATCTGAGCTTTCATATAGTCAACAATTTGGCCCAGCGTTCTAAGCTCTGCTAGTTCATCCGGATTGAGTTCCGGTAAATCAGGTAATTCATCTTGCACAGTACCCAAAATTTCGACCCGTTTAATCGAATCAATACCTAAATCCGCTTCCATATCCATATCGAGTTCAAGCATTTCAACGGGGTAACCTGTTTTCTCACCCACCACGGTTAACATAACACCTTTAATCTGCTCCACATCCAGCCCTGTTGCAGCTGCTACTTCAATGGCAACAACATCTGTTGACGTTGCCACTCCTGGCATCGGCGTGGTGGTCGTAGGGGTAGAATCCGATCCAACAGGTGCCTGTTGCTCCATATAAGCGACAATTTGCGCTAAAGTTCTTAACTCTGCTAACTCATCAGGATTCAGTTCTGGCAGCTCTGGCAGTTGGTCCTGTACCGTACCTAAAATCTCAACGCGTTTAATTGAGTCAATACCGAGATCGGCTTCCATATCCATATCGAGTTCAAGCATTTCGACAGGATAGCCTGTTTTATCTCCCACGACAGTCAGCATCACTTGTTTAATTTTTTCTAAGTCCACGCCGGTCGCAGCAGAAATATGAGTAGCTGCCACATCAGCTGGTGTCACTTTTGGTGAACCATCATGGGTGGTACGCTCCTTCATATAATCCACGATTTGCCCTAATGTTCTCAGTTCAGCCAATTCATCAGGGTTCAGTTCCGGTAAATCAGGTAACTGGTCTTGTACAGTACCGAGGATCTCGACCCGTTTAATTGAATCAATACCGAGATCGGCTTCCATATCCATATCAAGCTCGAGCATTTCAACCGGATAACCAGTTTTATCACCAACAACCCTCAGCATAACGGCTTGAATTTTCTCAACATCAATCCCAGTCGCAGCAGACATTTGAGTTGCAGCCACCGTGATCTCGGTTGCCGCGCCTGGCGCAGAGTCGTCTGTTAACGGCGCTTTCGATTGCATGTAATCAACAATCTGTCGTAATGTTCTTAGCTCGGCTAATTCATCCGGATTAAGTTCTGGCAGTTCCGGCACAGCATCCTGAACCGTGCCTAAAATCTCAACCCGCTTGATAGAATCAATGCCGAGATCGGCTTCCATATCCATATCGAGTTCAAGCATCTCAACGGGGTAACCAGTTTTCTCGCCGACAACTTTCAGCATGGTATCTTTAATCTTTTGCAAGTCGATTCCCGTTGCTCTTGAAATCTGAGCCACGGCAACATCGGCTGGTGTTGCTGCCCCGGCTTGAGGCTGCGCCAAATTCGACACCTGAGATTGCATGTAATCAACAATTTGCTGTAGCGTCCTCAACTCAGCTAGTTCATCGGCGTTCAGTTCCGGTAACTCTGGAATTTCGTCTTGCACTGTCCCTAAAATCTCAACCCGCTTGATGGAATCAATACCCAAATCAGCTTCCATATCCATACCGAGTTCAAGCATTTCCACTGGATAACCTGTCTTATCACCAACAATTTTCAACATCACATTGTTAATGCGCCTAAAGTCAATACCAGTGGCAACAGCGAGGTCAGCGGCAGCCGGTACCGCCGGCTTAACAATCGGTTTTGGCACTGGCTGGTTAGGCAATTTAGCTGGAGCCACTTGGGCGACAGTAGAAGGTGTTGTCACTGGGTTTTGCTTTGCCGTAAACGCCGACTTTCTTCTAGCCTTTGCAGGCTTGGGCATCGCTGTAGCCGTCGGTGCTGCGATATCCGGCGTCTGGACTGGAGACGTTTCAACTTGCGACGCCGCAACCGACGGTTTGGCGGGCGCAGGTTTAATACTAGCGCTAGGCGCTGGGGCCGATGATATATCAGAGGCTGCTGCTTGACTGGCAGGATCAACCGCTGTGGCATTGTTTATAGCCGCAACATCATTTGTAGCTTTAGCATCACCCCCCAAGCTCTCACCACGCGCCAATGCACCGTACTGCGTCCTCATTTCTGCTAATAAATCCTGGGTCGTTGCTGCCTGCCCCTGTAAATAACGTTCGTGAACACGAGTTGTTTCGTTCTGATGCTCATGAAACTGCAACATACTCTGTTCGACATTTTGGGGTACCTCGATACCTTTCTCAATCAATGCGGATTGGCTATCCATCAGCGACTTAAAGGTTTCAGTATAGAGTTTTGGTGCTTCCAAATATTTCTCATGTACTGAGAGCGTTTCAGCTTGATTGCGGTAAAACTTCTCAATACTCGATTCAATACTATCAATAACAGCTTGTGCATTGGGCTGTGACGATGTGACAGATGGAGGTGTGGCGACCACACTAGCGTCGGCATTAGCTTTGTCATCACTTTGTAATTGATATCCATCTACCAAAGCATCGGCATAAATCTTTTTAGTTTTTTCGCTCGTGTATAAACCACCGTTCAACATCATACTGAGTGGTGTTTTCTTCTTAGTTGTAAGATTCTCGCGCACCACTTCATAGGGGTCCAGGTCCGCCAATGTAACACCAGTCACGGCTAACTGAACGGCGGCCTGACGTAACTGGACATCACTGTCCTTTTGTGCATTTGTGTTGATAGCAATCGCAGTAAATTCTTTGCCTTGAAGGATATTTTCAACTAATTTTGTTAACACATTTTTAGGCCCAAACTCAATAAAGATACGCCCACCAGCTTGATGAATATTTTCAATCTCATCTTTAAAACGGACCGACTCGAGAATATGGTTTTTCATCGCGGTCTTAATCGCTGCCGTGGAGTCGCTGTGCGGTAAGCCTGTACCATTGGCATAAACGGGAACCTTCGGTGACATAAACTCCGTCTGTTCAATCGCTTCTGCGAACGCCTGTTGCGCATGGCCAACCAATGGAGTATGAAAAGCAGCGGAAACTGGCAAATCTACCACTTTAAAGCCTTTGTCTGCTAAACGAGATTGTGCTTGCCGCACAGCTGCTGTGGCGCCAGCAATGACAACCTGATTCAGCGCATTATGGTTTGCAACCGACACATCTGCCAAACCATTAATTTCAGCCGTCACCTTGTCAATATCACCTACAACAGCAACCATGACGCCAGCGTCAAAGTTAGCGTTATCCGGTGCTGCCATCGCCTGACCACGAGCTTTCGCTAGGCGATAAAAATCTTGTTCACTAATAACGCCCGCTGCCCACAATGACGTTAACTCACCAAAACTATGTCCAGCAGCAAAATCAGTCTTAAAACCGGCCTTTTCTAATACTTTAAACATACCGACACTTAAACAGCCGATTGCTGGTTGGGCATGTTGAGTTAACTGTAAAGTGGTTTCAAGCGCTTGCGCTTCAGCTTCACTAAATACAGGGGTTGGATAAATATGCTCTGAAAGCGATGCTAATTTATCAGCACCAAATAAGGCGTCCATTTTTGCAAAGCTTTCCATCACTGGTGGAAAATTAATGGCTAACTCAGCCCCCATATTTAAGTATTGAGAGCCTTGACCAGAGAATAAAGAAACAACTTTACCTTGGGTATCAATACCAGTTTGACGAAAATAAACGCCTTGTGGTGACTGCCATGCCTCTGCACCCTGCTTGGCGCTAAACATTGCGATAGCAGTTTTTAATAGTGCAACAGTGTCAGCTAAAGACTTACTGACAAAACCGAGACGCGCTTGCTCCTTCGGAATAGCCCGCAAACCGTTATCGCGTAACAATACATAGTGTGCAGCAGCTGCATCATCGGCTGTCAACGCGTCTAACAATTGCTTAACCTTAGCCTGAATTGCGTTGCTATTGTCAGCACTCAATAAGCACGGCTGAACTACAGTTTGCACTCTATACTGACTCGCTTGGGAACCTTGGTATTCTTCTAAAACAAAATGAAAATTCGTTCCGCCAAAACCAAATGCGCTAACGCCGGCACGACGCGGCACGCCATCGGTTCGCGGCATCCACGGCCGCGTTTCCGTATTTAGATAAAAAGGCGAGTTTTCAATATTAAGTTTCGGTCCAGGCTTAGTGACATTAATAGTCGGAGGTAACACTTTATGATGTAACGCTAATACAGCTTTAATAAAGCCCGCTGTACCAGCAGCCGCTTTTGTATGACCAATCTGAGATTTAACACTACCCAGCGCAATATGCTGTTTAACAGCATCGTTCTCAGCAAAGAACTCAGACAACCCGGTAAATTCTGCCAAGTCACCCGCTGCCGTGCCCGTTCCGTGTGCTTCAATTAAACCAACTGTCTCAGCCGCAAATCCCGCATCCCGATAAGCTTGACGATAGGCTTTAGTTTGGCCTGAAGGTCGCGGCGCATAAATACTCTTAAATTTACCGTCGCTAGACGCACCAATACCCTTAACAACCGCATAGATTTTATTGCCATCACGTTCGGCATCCTCTAATCGCTTCAAGGCCATCATACCAAGGCCTTCGCCTACCATCATACCTTTTGAATTAATATCAAACGGTTGGATCGTTTCATTGGTAGTAAAGGCCGGGGTTTTACTAAAACTCATATACATGACGATCGAGTTATCACAACAAATACCACCGGTAAGCATCATTTCACTGCGACCTTCGAGCAGTTCACTACAGGCCATTTTAATCGCCGCCAAGGAGCCAGCACATGCAGCATCCAGTACACAGTTCATACCACCTAAATCAAAACGGTTTGCGACCCGGCCCGCAATGACGTTACCTAACATGCCAGGAAAGGAGTTTTCTTCCCAACCTATATAGGCCTTTTTGAATTTATCAATAATGTGACTGGAATCAGCTTCATTAACACCACAACTTTTCAAAACACGAGCTAATACGGGACCTTGTAAACGACTAATCAATGGCACTAATAACTTTTGGCCACCGCCAATACCAAGCGTAATACCTACCTTCTGTCGATCATAGCCACTGCCGTCTTCTATGCCCGCATCGTGAATAACATCTTTTGCGACAACTAACGCAAGTAGCTGAGCTACATCGGTTACCTCTAATATATTGGGAGGTAGGCCAAACTCCATGGGATTAAATTCTAGATCAGGAATAAACCCACCACGTTTACAATAGGTTTTATCAGGTACACTGGGGTCAGCGTTGTAATAATCTTCTATTTTCCACCGTGAAGGCGGCACATCTATAATACAATCAATTTTATTCAAGATATTATCCCAATACTCTTGAACATTATGTGATTGAGCAAAGACACTAGCTAAGCCCACCACCGCTATGGGAGTTTCTTTTAAACCGGAATTGAGCCTATCTAATTTCTTATCGTTCATTAAAAATTACCTTATCACCATTTTATTTTGGACTGATGCACTTAAAACAAATGCTCTCAAGAACTTAGCTAATCATGTACTCAAACTGTATAAACCAACACACTTTCAGGCTATTCAACCAACTGCTAATCACGGAGCATTGCTTTGTTCCGTTTCAAGCTTATCCTTATTATCAATAACTCGGTATTGCCGCATAAATTCATTGTAATTACCGGCCAATATTCTTCTAATATGAAATGGCGCTTTAGCCAAAACATGTCGCATATACCGGCTCGCGGCGTCAATGGTATCGTCTTCATAAAGATCAACATAAACCCAGCCAGATTCAGGGTCTGATGCCATAAAAAGATTAATATCTTTCTGATCCTCACTCAGTTTAGGCACCGGTTTTGAAACCACATTAACGACCTCTTTCTCCGCTACATCAGCACGCAAACATTCTGCTAAACCATCTCGTGTTACTGCCGGAGTGAGTTCCGCATGGGTAGGAATATGTTCTATAGGAATATGGTGATACTCATCTGATTCAGTAAATTCTTTGTCAAAGACTGCGCGTGTATTGGCCTTCTCTAGATCAGTGAGACGTGAGACGCCGTATCGTTTTAAACATCGCGCAAGACCCGAACGGGAGGCCATTGGATTAATAAATTCCTGTGTCACTTGCAGCAGTGCATCCAGTGGCAACTGCAGCATTTTACGTAACTCAACCACCACATATTCTTGCATTGGTGTCAGTGTCGTTTTTAGCGTATGTGAACGATGAGACAAATCATCCTGATTATCGCGCTTTTTCCATTTTCTAACTGTGGTTTCACTAACATTCAATAAGCGAGACAAAACAGCGACGGGTAAATCAGACGTCTGAATAAACTCTCTCATTTCAGGCGTTGTGGTAGCATTGCGATGGCGACGGTTTGGCATGTGTTAATGTCTTTATTGAGTTAACTCTATGCTTAATATGCTTAGCTTAACTGTTAGTTCTTAATTCTTATTATTTTCTGAGTTGTCTACTGTTCCGCTTGTGCGTTATTTGGCGTGACGCGGCCCGGGTAATTCTACTTCTCCACTTTCTATCTATTCCATCTATTTCACTTTTTCACTTTCTATTCTATTCCGCTTTCTATACAACCTATTAGCCTATACAACCTATTAGCCTATACAACCTATAACTAATACCCAACCCATCACTCATTTTATACTCATCATTATTCGCGCTCGTTTATGCTTATTTGTACTCACGCCCCATACAATAATGAAACAATTTTAAGCCGACTAATAAAAAGCATAACCCAAACTATTCACCCAACACAATCAAATGGGACAATATAAGTGAAGAATATCACTAAATAAAATTTTTGCCATAGGTTACAACAAGTTATCTATATAAGAATTTTGAATAAAAAACCAGCCAAAGAATAACAATCATCCGGAATAGCAAACTATAGCGCCTTATTTGCAGCCTCGTTCTAAGGCAACAGTACGAAAAATAAGAGAGGGAGTAAGGAAACAAGAGGTGCCGAGGCTAAAGCCTGTATTCATTGGCCATTAGCGTCTATCATTCTTTGGCGAACAGATCGCCACCACCGCAAAATACCTGCAGTTGCTAGCGAACCATAGCGCAGTCAGTTAGACAATTCCACTGTTACCCATACGAAATGTTTGGGATTCATTTTTTTGAGTTATGCCGATCAATTGAGATATGAACTACTTCACAACTTCACCAAACTGAGTTGCAACTAATTCGTGGTATCATTACAAAACTACGGACATATCCACATTACATTAATCTATGTTATCTAAATTTAATCTATGTTATCTAAATAAAGTTACTGTTTATGCCCACACTTGAGTCCATATCGCTGTCAAACTCAGAGATTCACCTTTGGATTTGTCGTTCGGAAGCTATTCGCAACCCGAGCCTATTGGCCCGTTATAGCACGCTTATGACGCCGGAAGAAAGTGCTAAACAATCTCGTTATCATTTTGAAAAAGACCGTCATCAAGCGTTGGTCACTCGAGCTTTAGTCAGGACCGTGCTATCCAAATACGCTCCTATTTCGCCTGAAGACTGGCGCTTTGACAAAGGTGAAAGAGACAAACCCGAAATCCAGCCGCCTAAGCATATCGAGATTCCCCGTCTTCGTTTTAATTTAAGTCATGCAAAAAACTTTATTGTCTGTGGCGTAACACTTGAAAAAGACCTTGGTGTAGATGTAGAGTATTGTCAACGAGATAACGATGTATTGGGTATAGCCGATCGGTTTTTCTCGCCCACAGAAGTGAAAGAATTATTTAGCCTGCCCGAAAACAAGCAACGCAGCCGTTTTTTTGACTATTGGACATTAAAAGAGTCATATATAAAAGCTTGCGGCATGGGCTTAGCTATTCCACTCGATGATTTTAGTTTTAGTATTATTGATTCATCACCCCCACAAGTTTCCATATCTTTCGCACCGCAGCGACGAGATATACCTGAGCATTGGCAGTTCTGGTTAATGTACCCAAATGCTAGTCACCGCTTGTCAGTCGGTATCCGGAGTATTGACAAAAAAGACTACCAGTTAAAATTATTTGAAACGGTACCGTTAGAATCCGCTAATCCCGTAGCACTACCGTTAGAATAAGTTAGAAATCATTTTAATAACCCGCTAGCACGACTGTAATAAACTAATTCATCAATCACTACCAAACTTCTCTAGAATAAAATCAGGCATAGGTGTCAATTTCTTATCTTTGTCCATGCACACCATTTCAATAACACCCGTTACTGCTGCTTTTATCGCGTGAGGTCGCCATACTTCTTGTGTCCAAATAGTACGATAAATGCCATCCACCTTGACGCTCGTTCTAATGTCGCAAATATCTGCAAACTCGACACCTTCAACATATTTTAAATCGGAACGATAAACAGCAAAGCCAATACCTTTATCATTCCATAGGTAAGCTAACACATCACTACCCAAGACATGCTCTCTCGCTCGTTCAAAATATTTTAAAAAATTCGGGTGGTAGACTACACCGGAATGATCAGTATCCTCATAGTAAATCTGCACCGAGAAATGGTGAATGCTTGTCATTATACTAACGCTCTCCTCTTCTCAGTTTGAACCGCTCGTTGCCGCTTGAAACTTTCTGTCAACAACTCCATACCATGATCAAGGGAAATACGCGGCTGATAACCCAACTCTTTTTTGGCCGCGCTAATATCAAACCAGTGCGCCGTTGATAATTGTTTGGCAACAAAACGAGTCATGATAGGCTCGTGTTGAATTTTTAATACCCCATATACTAACTCGAGTAAACTTCCCATCCCATAAGCCAGTGGTGCAGGA
>JANQMK010000432.1 GCA_028280085.1 Pseudomonadales bacterium | reverse complement strand
GACCGCAACTTAAAGACCACTTACTCAAATTACGTCAAGGTATGCAAAGTTTACGTATAGCAGAAAAAAACAAATAGCTATTGCTAACAATAAGAGTTTTATCGCTCCCGCAATGCCTTTTGTTTAGTGCGTGTAATGGGTTTGGAAAGGTAGCTCAATACTGTTCTCATGCCAGTAATCACATCAACCTGGGCAATCATGCCTGGTAATATTGGCAAATCTTCCGTACCACGTTGTAGCATGCTTTCTTTAGTACGGACTTTGATTTGATAAAATTGATTGCCCTGGTCGTCTTCAATAGTATCCGCGCCAATATGCTCAACAATGCCATCTAAGCTACCGTAAACTGCAAAGTCATAGGCAGTAAGTCTCACAATGGCCTGTTGTCCTCGCGTTAAAAAGCCAATGTCTTCTGGCTTTACCCGCGCTTCAACCAATAAATTATCTTCCGCGGGTACTAGCTCAATTAGATCCATACCTGGCGAAATAACACCGCCAATAGTATTGACTAATACGCGGTTAACAATTCCCGTAACCGGTGCCCTAACCTCAGTACGCGATGCTTTATCAGAGGACGCTACCATGGTTTCGCGCAATTGATTACGGGATATTTCTAACTCATTCCTCTTGGCAACGGCTTCACGTAAAAAACGATCATTCTTTTCATCTAGTTGACGTCTGAGTTGTGTAATCTCTGATTTTACTGATGTACGCCCTGCCATGGCAGACTGACGTTCGGCTTGCAATTCGTTCAGTTGACGTTGCAACTGGAGAGCTTCAACTTTTGATAATGCACCCTGTTCAACCAAGTCTAAGCTAACCTGTACTTCTTCCTCCATTAACCCAATATTTGTACCAAGTAAGTTAATTTTCTTTTGGGTCTCTAAAAGCTCTTGCTTGCGCTGCCTAATTTGTTTTTTTATGGACGCTTGTGATTTTTCTAGCTCGTCCTTTCTAGTTTGGTAAAGCTTACTTTCACCATCAACAATTTCTGGTACGGCTTGTATCAGTTGTGGCGCAAACGATAATTGCCGGCCTTCTATTTCAGCATCCAGTCTCGCGATATTCGCATCGATACCAAATAATCGCTGTCGGTTTTCGGCTAATTGTGATTGCACATTGACATTATTGATTCGCAATAGCAATTCGCCCTGATAAACACGATCGCCACTTTTGACAACAATTTCAGAAACGATACCGCCCTCTAAATTTTGTACCACTTGAATATCACCAGCGGGTATAACTTTACCCTCGGCAAAGACCATCGCCTCAATTTCAGCCCAAGACGCCCACAGCAATAAAGACAGAAACACAACACAAATACCACGCAACAAACCATTAGTCCACTTGGGTGGCGCTTGCATCAACTCTGCCGAGGTACTAGTAATACGCTCAGTCACGGTTTTCTCCGGCTTGTTTCAACTGCTGCAGCACCGCACTCTTCTCACCATCAAGTACTACTCTGCCGCCATCCATTACAATAATACGATCGACGGCGGCTAATAGTGCGGGACGATGGGTAACAACTATCAATGTCTTGTCTTTTGGTAAACTCATTAGCTGCTGAACAAAAATAGCCTCAGACCGATTATCTAATAAACTAGTAGGTTCATCTAACAGCATTACTTTTGGATCTTTTAATAACGCCCGCGCCAACGCTAACGATTGGCGCTGGCCGCCCGACAACGCATCACCTCGTCCACCTATGGGTTGGGATAAACCAAGCGGACAAGACTTCAGCCAATTCAATACTCCCGCTTTTTGTGCAGCAGATAAAACAGCTTCATCAGATGCATTCATCTGATGAAACGTTATATTTTGTCGTACGGTGCCCTGAAAGAAATAAGGATTTTGCGGGACATAACCCATTTGATGACGCAAATCAGTCGGGTCAATTTGAGTAATATCAAGCTCATCTAAACGCACCGCACCAGATTGAGGTTGATATAAATTGAGTAGCAATTTAAGTACGGTTGTTTTTCCCGAACCTATTGCGCCAATAATAGCGACATGTTCACCGGGCTGAATGCTGAAGCTAGTTTTATTCAGGGCATTAACCGTGGGTGCATCTTGCTGACCCTGCATAGAAATAATTGGATAGGCAAAATCAACATCCTGGAACTCTATTGTACCCTTTATGTGAGGTAGATGGACACAACGCACATTGTCATCACGTTCAACTTGAGAATGCATCACTTTATCAATGGCAGCATATGCGATTATCACCGAATGCAGCTTGCCGACCGTCGCAGCCACCTGGTTGAGTGGCGCCATGGCTCGGCTATTTAACATCACGGCAGCAAACAGCGCACCAAAACTAAGAGCGCCGTCATTGATGGCATTCACGCCTAAGATAATAATGAGTAAGGTGCTTATAGCCTGGGAAAAAATCAGAAAGTGGCTGTTAAATAGATTAAACGATCGGCTAGCAAAACTGCTCTTAACACTGGCTGCATGCGCTCTTTCCCACTGATCGGCTGCCCAACTTTCGGCGCCATTACTCTTTATTGTCTCCATGCCATTAAGTACTTCAAACAACACCGCATTACGCTGTGAAGCATTTTTAAAGGCTTTCTCCATAATAGTATGCAGTGGCAGTTGAGTAAGACAACAAATTGCCAATGTAATAGGTATTGCAATTACCGGTACCCACGCGAGCGGGCCGGATATCCATGCCATCATTAGAATGAATAGCAACAGAAAGGGTAAATCGCCGAGAATGGCTAATGTCGTGGAATTCAAAAATTCCTTTAATACATCCAGTTCACGTATGGTATTTGCCGTCACGCCCGAGGAGCCCTTGCGCTCAGACATCTTCACTTGTAACACCTGATCAAATACCCGATTACCTAACACAACATCCATTCGCCTACCTGCAATATCCGTCATATGGGCACGTAAGGTTCGAATGGCAAAATCCGCCAAGGCCACTATAAGCATACCGAGCGATAACACAGTAAGCGATTCGACAGCATGGTTGGGTACAATGCGGTCGTAGACCACCATAATAAATATGGGTAAGCACAGCGCTAGGCAATTGACCAATACTGTGCCCAAGGCCGCTTGGCCATAAATCCAAGCATTGGGCTTAAATGCCTCCCATAACCAGTGGCCGGCGAAAGAAGAAGTTAGCACAGCAGGCGATTCCGTCAATGCATCCGGCTGCATAATATAAGCACGGCTATCGTAGAGACGTTCAAGTGCTTCTTGAGTTATTTCAGTCACACCGCCTGTATTGGGCGTGATAATACGCCAACGCGTTGCTCTCGCTTCACTGGCGCCGATGGGGTCATTGGGACGTCCGCGACGTGCAATTACTTTTTTAAGTAATACACAAGCCGTATTATCTTTTAAAATGAGTAGCGCTGGTAAAGACAGCTCATCAAAGGCAGCAATACCATGATTGATCTCTTTGCAAGATAAGTTAGCACGGTAGGCGATACGAACCAGGCTACTTTCTGGAATACGACCATTTATTAAAGGCAAACCAGACGCCAATGAATCAGCTGAGCGCGGTTTTCCAAAATGCCGGCTCAACGCAGCAACTAATTCAACCAAGGGATCCCGTTGCGCCTGACCCTGATTGTTGCCGCTGTTTCGATCGAGTAAAGGCTGCTTATTCTTATCCGAGCTGGCGCCTGATGGCGGGGGTTCTGCCGCGTTCAAAGGATTACCTGTTAATGACATTAATATCTTCTTAATAGTATAGGGTACTTAATCCTATCACTAAACCATGGGGTGATATCCACAGAATTTTGCCGAGATTATTTACTGGTAACAGCAGCTGATTAGACTGCTCTGTACTCAGTATTGCTGGGAGAGGTTATTTCTCAGATAATTTGTACAAATATGTCTTATCAAAATTGAAAGAATGGCTAACCTATTGATATGGTTGTTTTCACTTGATCGCTCTGAAAACCAATAAGAGATGGACGAATGGAGCCCTCAATCAACGTAATATCTGCTATCTCTTTTATCGTCCCCTCAATCTTAAACCAATGAACTAATTTAGCCCTGGTTAAATCGATAATAAAGATGCCACACCAAGGTTCGATGTTTCTTTTACGCAGCTGAGCGCCTAGCTCCGTGTCCTGGTGGCGATGATTTGATGTTTTTGACAGAGCAACCACTGCGTAATGATTAATTATTTCCAGCCCAGTAATAACACCTGGACAAAAAATTACCGGCATAAATGTATTGTGCTTTACATCGACAACACCCAAATAACCAGCGCCACTATGGGCCAACCAAAGCTTGTTGTCATGAATAACCAAACTGGTCGGCATAGTTAAATTCTGGCAAACAATCTCGCTGGATTCTACGTCGACAACGACCCCCTGATTTTTAAAGTCAGCTATCCAAGCCGTCTTGCTATCTGCCCGTGTCCACGCACTGACATATTTTGGTTTTTTGTTTATAACCGCCATGCCATTCAAGAAACAACGATTCTCTGGCACCAATCGGGATATAAACGGAGGCGTCCAGAGAGTCCGAAAGCTTTTCTCATAAGATGTGGTAGCAATGCAGCTAAACAGACTGCTAACAAAGAAAGGCTGGCGTTCCGCATCTATATTAAGAGTAGCTATGCCAATATCGCCCGTTACCGAAGAACCGCGCGGAATAAATAATCTGTCATAACCGTCACTGGTAGCAGTATTATTTTCTAACACGTTGATAAATCGCCATAACTGATAGGCCGTTGCCAAAAAAAGCTGGTTATCTTCGTAGTGAATGGCTGAAGGCATGGCAAGCGAACGCTCGAAAAGAGATAGTGACTTTTCGCTATTAGTACCAAGCAGAAATACTTTACCCAGTCGCGCATTAGTAAAAGCCAAACTAATGTTAAGCTCCATTAACCAGGTATTAAAATGTTGAGACGATGAGAAGCTAATTTGTTTTAGTTGCTGGTGACCAGAAGATTTATCTTCAGACAT
This sequence comes from Pseudomonadales bacterium, assembly GCA_028280085.1. Taxonomy (GTDB): domain Bacteria; phylum Pseudomonadota; class Gammaproteobacteria; order Pseudomonadales; family JANQMK01; genus JANQMK01. The sequence continues at coordinate 1,709 of JANQMK010000432.1, read as the reverse complement.
AGGCTCAACTGTTATACTTTTACTAGAGTAAAATGCTAAAAACCTAGCCCCTACCTACTTGCTAAAGCAGGCAGGGGCAGTCATATATTACAGTTATATAGAATTGCTTACATATATAAGTTAAACAGTCTAGACCTTTTGCGGCATTTTAAACGACAGCAGGTACTGGTGCGGTATCGATACCGGTAGACACTTCAACACTCGCGATAATCTCGCCCGGTTCCGCATCACCTTTCTCACCAGCATGATAATTCCAGGTATTTGTCTCGGTATCACTATCATCCTGCGTCCAATAGCCTTTGATTTGATCAATACCTTGACCTTCAACCGCCGGTGCTTGATCTTGTAATCTCAACGCGTCGCCTCCATCGCCAAGCACTAGCAATTCATTAAGACCATCTGTCATATCTAGTACGTCGTTGAGACTCAGTGACAGCGTATTATTTCCTGCCAGTTCTATGGCTTCAATACTACTGACTTTATTATTTGCCAAGGTGCCATTGGCAGCAAAATCCAAATCAAAATCACCATCAAGCACCAAAGTGTCAAATCCATGGCCGCCATCAATTAGGCTAAAGCCGGCATCCGCTACAATAATAGTATCATCATCGATACCACCTTTTAGTACATCGGCGCCACCAGCACCGTTAAGCGTATCACTACCTTGCGCGCCAAGCATAACATCCGCATCTGCTGAGCCATCAAAACGGTTATCCAACTCATCCCCTTCAAATCCGACTGCAGCAGTAAAGTTACCACCAAACACAACAAAGGACTCGCCTGCACCAACAGCTCCGTCTACCATACTAAGCGGCGCAGCAACCATAAGGTCGTCATAACCATCGCCGTTAATATCACCGAGCACATCCACTGCATAGCCGGTACCCGCAGCAACTTCTGCACCGTTGATAACAAAACCATTAGTAGCAAAGTCTAACTCGGTCACATTGATATTCTCACCATTGGCGTTGCCGTAAATGACATAGGTCTCACCGGTTTCTGTATAAAGAGTATCACCTTTAAGATTCGATAACCCATCAAGGACGTTCATCCATCTATCGTCAAACGCTGTGATCTCGGGTAGCACAGCATTGGGACCAAGCTCTCCAGTATTGGGGTCCAGTGCAGCAGCGTAGGCAGCCTGATAGACCGTTACACTCAGATTATGGGTGGTAACCTGTAAGCCATGTAAGCCACGCATCAAGCTTTCAAACTCTTCTGAAAACACCCAATCCATAAAATCAATATCAGGCAAATCAAGCTTATGCTCTGTTATGATATCGCCATTTTCATCCCGTTGCGGAATACCGTCAGCGTTAGTAACAATTCGTTCTGTTGTCGGTATGTTGAAATAAAACGGCAAATCAGATGGCTCGAAAAAGCCATCCTCTATACCTAGACCAAGACTTCGATTAATCCTATCGAGCAGTGCATTGCTCTCGACCAAGTCTGCGAGACCCTGGTTAATACTATTTGTCACAGGCGTAAAAACAAATGCATCTAAGGTTGCCTGATCTATGGAGCGATCGAGGAGCAGTAAAGGTGAAAAAAGATCAATCGCATTTTGCGCTGCCAATATATCAAAATTAGCAGTCGGAGCACTCACAATAAGATCATCAAAACCATCGCCATTAATGTCACCGGCTCCGGCAACCGAGGTGCCTAACCCAGTATCCCGCGGCGCTGTCACAGTTTCAAAAACTGGCACC
>JANQMK010000429.1 GCA_028280085.1 Pseudomonadales bacterium | reverse complement strand
GACTCGCGGTAGCCCCAGCCGTCCAAGATAATGAGTACATGGGTCTTTTTTGTGTTGCTCATAATGTGTTCGCAGTAAGTAGGGTTAACGTCAGCGCATATTACGATAGGAAGAGCGAATTTTACCCTGTTTTAGCCGGTTTGACTATTTTGGCAAACGCAGATTGCGCTGATGGCGACGGAATTTTTCCCCAAATGTTAAATTTAGCTCCGCTCGCTTGTCACCATATTGCCACATATCGGCGAGTGATGGACTTGATTTCAGTGATATATAGGGATGAGCCGTGTATACTTGTGCGCGACTTGTTTGGCGTGGCGTTAGTAGCAGGGTATTCATGATGACCCGGCAGTGGCCCTTTAGGTAATTATCACTAGCATGACTGACTTTTTTACATTTATTGGCGAGCAATGGTTGCTGGTTTCGCTATTAATAGGACTCATTTATTTGTTGGCGTTTACGGAAAAGCGTAAAAGTGGACGTCTAGTCTCTTCTCTTCAAATTGCTCCTCTGGTGAATTCTGAGGGCGGTGTTGTTGTTGATATTCGTGATGCAGCGGATTTTCGTGCTGGGCATATTGTTGATTCCATCAATATACCTCATGCCAAAGTAGCTGAACGATTGGGTGAATTGGAAAAGTATAAAAACAATCCTGTTATCATTGCCTGTAAAATGGGCCAGCATTCTGCTTCCACCGGGCGTACGTTGAAAGCAGAGGGTTTTACTCAGGTGTGTCGCTTAGAAGGGGGGATTGAAGATTGGCGTAATAGCCAATTGCCTCTGGTTAAGGATTAACATGTTTAGGGCCTGTTATGTAAAGCGTTAGCGTTACATTCACTGCCAATCACTGTTTGCCACTAATGTGCTAGGGTGATGCGGCTGCATGATACAATGTTTCCATCAAGTGGTTTCGATTGGCAGTAAGCTGGCTGACAGGCTTAATTGAGACGTATCTTTTGCAAACAAATCTTAATGATAAACAGGCACTATTAGTTACTGGTCTAGCTTGTAGTTAATAGCCTAGCTCGGCGATAACAGGCCAGCATTAATTGATATGCATTATGCATGAAGTTTTACTATTATCAGGAAGGATCAAAGAATGACCGAACAAAAAAATCAGCAGCAGTTTGCGCTACAACGCATCTATGTTAAAGACTTGTCTTTTGAGTCGCCTCAGGTGCCAAACATTTTTAAAAAACAGTGGAAACCGCAGGTTAACTTAGAACTGAATACCCAGAATAGCGTGATTGAAGATGACCACTATGAAGTTATTCTCACATTAACTATTACCGCGAAGCTGGATGATGAAGTTGCTTTTCTCGTTGAGATTCAACAAGCGGGTATTTTTATGGCTAAAAACATGCATGAAACACAGCTGAAACAAGTGCTTGGTGCTATGTGTCCCAATATACTTTTCCCTTACGCACGTGAAGCAGTTGACAACGCCGTGTTGCGAGGTAGTTTTCCTCCGCTAATGCTTGCACCAGTCAATTTTGATGCGCTTTATCAGCAAGCTTTGCAAAAAGAACAAGAGGGACAGTCTGTTCAGTAGGAGTGTATATAATAGGGGATAGCTGAGGAATTGATGCCTCAGGCTTTCCTTATTTATAACGCTAGCTTTCTTCTTTGTTTAGCTCTTCCATTCCTAACTCACGAATCTTCCTGGTCAAAGTATTTCTTCCCCAGCCCAGTAGTATCGCTGCGTCTCTGCGGCGACCAGCGGTGTGTTTGAGAGCAGTTTCTATCATGATCCTCTCAAATATGGGTACAGCCGAATCCAATAGATTACTTTGACCTCGGGCCAATTCTTGGTCTGCCCAATTTTTTAGAGCTTGCTGCCAATTGTTGGTCGCGGCCTCGCTTTCTTTCTGTTCTAGAAATTCTGGTGGTAAATCTGATATATGAATTTCTCTCCCCGCCGCCATAACAGTGATCCAGCGGCAGGTATTTTCCAATTGTCGAACATTGCCGGGCCAGCCCAATTTACACAAGTAGTTCTCCGTTTCTGGTAACAGTACTTTGGTTTCCACGCCAAGTTCTTCAGCGGCTTTCGTGAAAAAATGTTGCATCAGGCGGGGTATATCTTCTCGGCGATCGCTTAACTTTGGAATGTGAATGCGTATAACATTGAGCCGATGGAATAAGTCTTCGCGAAAGCGACCTGCGCGCACCAATGATTCTAAATCTTGATGAGTCGCCGCAATGATTCGCACGTCGACGTTGATAGGTGTATGGCCACCGACGCGGTAGAATTCTCCGTCCGCCAGGACGCGGAGCAAACGCGTCTGTGTTTCTTGCGGCATATCGCCGATTTCGTCTAGAAAAAGGGTGCCACCGTTCGCTTGTTCGAAACGACCTGCTCGTTGTTGAGCGGCGCCAGTAAAAGCGCCTTTCTCATGGCCAAACAGCTCGGACTCGATCAGATCGCGAGGGATAGCTGCCATATTAAGCGCGATAAAGGGTTTGCTGGCACGCGGGCTATGCCTATGTAAGGCTTGGGCAACTAACTCTTTACCCGTGCCAGATTCGCCATTTATTAACACCGTAATATTTGATTGCGATAAGCGACCAATAGCACGAAACACTTCTTGCATTGCTGGGGCTTCACCAATGATTTCAGTCGAGGCAGCAAATTGAATTTCCTGAGACTCGGTCTGTTGTTCTATTGCGTGAGTTAACGCGCGTTGGGTAACGGCAACTGCCTCGTCCACATCGAATGGCTTTGGCAGATATTCGAAGGCTCCGCCCTGGTATGAAGCAACCGCACTGTCTAAATCAGAATGGGCTGTCATAATGATTACGGGTATATCTGGATGCTTTTCCGATATCTGAGATAGCAGCTTTAGCCCATCGATACCCGGCATACGGATATCGCTAATAATGGCATCCGGTTGTTCTTTTTCTAATTGGCTTTGTAATGACACACCGCTGTCAAAACTAACGGAATTAATGCCCGCTTGATGGAGTGCTTTGTCAAGTACCCAACGAATCGATCGATCATCATCGACTATCCAAACATTGCTTTGTTTAAGGTTCATGTCCATTTCCTAACGGTATATAAATGCTGAATTGAGTATTTCCTGGCTTGCTTTCGTACTCAATCAGACCATGGTGTTGGTTAACAATAGATTGTGATAGAGAAAGTCCCAAGCCCGAGCCTTCGGCCCGACCACTAACCATTGGTAAAAATATATTGTCTTGAATTTCTGGCGAGATACCCGGGCCGTTATCACATATATCAATTTTACAGACCAGCGGATGTAATTCGTTACCAATAGTAAAGCGACGTACGATACGTGTCTTAATAGTAATGCATTTATCGCCTAGCTGTTCCTGACTTTGTAGCGCTTGCATTGCATTGCGCATGATATTGAGAACGGCTTGTATCATCTGATCATCGTCGCCCATCAATTCGGGAATACTGGGGTCATAATCCCTGTTGACCTTGATGCTGCCAGATGTTTCAGCTGATATGAGTGCTTTACAGCGTTCAAGTACTTCGTGAATATTCAACGGTTTAAATTCAATGGCTTTGCGCGGCCCTAGCATACGATCAACTAAATTTCTTAAACGATCAGCTTCTTCGATGATGATATTGGTATAGTCATCCAATCGATTGTCAGGCAACTCTCGCTCTAACAATTGAGCAGCGCCGCGGATACCACCGAGAGGGTTCTTTATCTCGTGCGCCAACCCTCTTACTAAGGCGCGGTTTGTCTTTTGCGAAGCAATGATGGCTTCCTCTTTGCTGATCTTGAGCATGCGGTCAATAGGGACCAGTTCAATCAATAGGTGTTGGGTCGAACGGGTAGTGACTGGCGTGACTGAATAATCGACTGTCAATACACGTGCACCTGAGAGTTCTATTCTGACCTTTCGCTTGGTAAATGCAGAAAGTGAGTCGAGCGAGTGATGCAGCTTAGAGAGAAAATCTTTTGCCGAGTCATGAAAGACATTAAAAATGAATTCCTGCAACACCCGTTGCTCACTCACATCGAGCAGCTCTTCGGCGGTGGAATTGATATAGACTATCTGCAGCTCATTGTTTAGCAGGATAACAGCTGTGCTTAGATTATCTAAAACAAGTGTGTGTAACGCATCGTTAAGCATTTTTTTGGTTCATAACTTGGTCAGAGATAGAGCATATGCAATAATTAAACCACAAACTAAATTGTCAAAATGTCAGGAAAATAACGCCAAATTGTGTCGAAATATCATTATATGGCGTTAAACACCGATTATGCTCTGAGGTTTGCACGTTTTTCGATAGCCAGATAGAGCACTGACTTTAGTTTATTGCACTACTGTGGTGCATGTACAGGTGTTAGTACAAATAAAGTGCACTGGAAATCATGCGCGTGCGTTGGGAGAGAAAGGTCTAACGTACGGTTGGTCTGATGACATAGACTTTAATGGGTTTAGAGGAGGTAATGAGCTTGCCTTGTTGATCGAGTATGTTGGCCTGAATACTATGCTCACCGCGATAAAGATCATTAATTTCAAAGCTTAATGAGTGCCTAGGTGTACCTTTGGGGGCGCCATTCATCATTATCTGCACGACATGCTGGGGGTGGAGTATGGGAGAGGTGGTGATAGCAACGGTTATGGCGGTGATACCCGGCGGTATGGTTGTTTCAGGTTGAGGGGAAACAATTGACACTTGTTCGTATTTTGGGGGCTTAGCGACCTGCTTTTTTGGCTTTGGCCGTGTACTGCCCTTGGGGAACGGCTGAGTGTTAATCGGCCCTAGTTCAATTTTTTCGCTACGCTCTGTTGATTCATCGCTGAATGATACATTTCCTTGTTCGTCCGTAGTTTTGAAAATGTCAGCTTGTAGGTTGCTGCTGCTCACTATTAATCCAAAGGCAGAACATAATAGCAGGCTAAAAACAGAGATCTTCATGATGTTCGTATCTCGCATTATTCCTTTCCATATGCGTAGATTACGTCACTGTGCTCATAAGTCAAAAGATGAGTAAATAAAAAGCCTTTACTCAGTTTGACGTAAAGGCTTTTTATTTATGGTGGTTGGCCAGTTATTGGCCTAGGCGAATATAGCGCCTAAGCCATGTGATACTAGCTAGGTAGTGCTACCTAATCTCAACTGGCGCTCTACACTGAATAATACATATCGAATTCAGCGGGATGAGTTGCTTGATGCAAGCGATCAATTTCTTCCTGCTTAAGTCCGATGTAGCCATCAATCATATCATCAGTCATCACGCCACCAGCTTTTAAGAACTCGCGGTCAGCGTCAAGTGCAGCCAGTGCTTCACTTAAGCTACCACATACTTGTGGAATCTCAGCTGCTTCTTCTGCAGGTAAGTCATACAAGTCTTTATCAGCGGGGTCGCCCGGATGAATTTTATTTTTGATGCCATCAATACCTGCCATCAGCATGGCGGTAAATGCCAGGTAAGGATTAGCTGTCGGATCAGGGAAGCGAACTTCAATACGCTTACCTTTAGGGTTTGATTCAAACGGAATGCGGATCGACGCAGAACGGTTACGAGCCGAGTAAGCCAGCATTACTGGCGCTTCAAAACCTGGAATCAAACGTTTGTAAGAGTTGGTTGAGGCGTTAGCGAAAGCGTTGATTGCTTTTGCGTGCTTGATGATACCGCCAATGTAGTAAAGTGCATTTTCAGATAGCCCCGAATAGCCTTCGCCGGCAAAAATATTTTCTCCGCCTTTAGAGATGGACTGGTGGCAATGCATACCTGAGCCATTATCGCCAACCAATGGCTTTGGCATAAATGTCGCCGTCTTGCCGTAGGCGTGAGCAACATTATGCACGCAATATTTAAGGATCTGTACTTCGTCAGCTTTACGTACTAGTGTATTAAACTTAATGCCGATTTCATTTTGGCAAGCTGTGCCTACTTCGTGATGGTGAACTTCAACAACGAGTCCCATAGATTCTGCGGCGGAACACATTGCAGAACGTAGATCATGCGCGGAATCAACGGGCGGTACTGGAAAATAACCACCTTTAACACTTGGGCGATGGCCAATGTTACCTTCTTCAAAATTATCTCGAGAAGCCCAGGCAGCCTCTTCGCTATTGACTGAGTAGCCGCAGCCGCCCATATCGGTGTGCCACTTGACATCGTCGAAGACAAAGAACTCTGGCTCAGGGCCAAAGTAAACAGTGTCGCCGATACCAGTAGACTTAAGATACTCTTCCGCTCGTATAGCGACAGAGCGAGGGTCTCTTTCATAGCCTTCCATGGTTGAAGGTTCTGCAATTGAGCAGCGCAGGTTAAGGGTCGGCTCATCAGTGAATGGGTCCATAACAGGGGTGCCATCATCCGGGACCAATACCATGTCCGACTCATTGATACCTTTCCAGCCGGCTATTGAAGAACCGTCAAACATTTTGCCGCCTTCGAAAAATTTTGCATCAACTTCATGGGCGGGGATAGAAACATGCTGTTCTTTACCTTTGGTATCGGTAAAGCGTAGGTCTACCCACTTTACATCATTCTCTTCGATCATTTTCAGAGTATTCTCTGACATATTATTTCCTCCAATTGATTGGATCTTAGTGGTATACGTCTGTCGTCTTGTACATTTAATACACTAAGCAAGTGGGTGACTGGCATAACGTACTTTGCTTTTTAATGGGGGGCAATCTCGATAAAGCAGGCCATCCAAATTAGCGTGATTTCTATTCTTGCAGCCGATCCCTGTTCTATTGCTTTAGGGTAAAAAGCGGTGGGCAAAATATATGCCATTTCGAACCAATAGGAAACCCCCTAAGTTCAAAGAGTTTTAAGGTTTTTTATTGTTTTTGTGCGCCAAAATAGCCCCATGCTGCCTTTTTTGAACCTTATTGGTGCATTTGGCGTTTTTGTGGTGCTTAAGTTAACAAGTGGGCCGGATAAGATATAATTTCATGTCCCAGCGAATAAAACTGGATTAATTGATCAACTATGTTATTTGTCGCCAAACTTTTCTCCGAAATTACTATTAAGAGCAAACCTGTTCGTAAGCGCTTTGTTAAGCAATTGCAGGCAAACCTACGGCTATTGCTGCATTCGATTGATGAAACTATCACCATAGAAAGAGATTGGGACAAAATCGAGATTCGATTGTTAGATGCTGATCTTGCGCTCAGCAAAAAGGTGATAGAGGTACTATCGCATACCTCGGGTATTGCTAATTTTATGCTCGTTAAAGACTACCCACTTAACGGCTTGCATGATATCTATGAAAAAACCCGACTCGCCTATGCTGACAAGCTGACTGATAAAACGTTTGCGGTGCGTTGCCGTCGTAGTGGTCAACATGATTTTACCTCTATCGATGTGGAAAGGTACGTTGGCGGCGGGCTAAACCAACATACTAGTGCGAAAGGCGTCGAACTAAAACAGCCAGATGTCACAGTCCTATTAGAGGTGCGTGGTGATCGATACTATGTGGTTGAAAGTGTTTATGCTGGGCTGGGAGGCTTTCCGCAAGGTACACAGGAAGAGGTACTATCACTTATTTCTGGCGGCTTTGATTCTGCAGTATCGTCTTACTTGACGATAAAGCGCGGTTTAAAAACCCATTACTGTTTTTTTAATTTAGGCGGCCGGGCTCACGAGGTTGCCGTCAAGCAAGTTGCTTATTATCTGTGGAACAAGTTTGGCGCGTCTCACCAAGTTAAATTTATTTCAGTGCCGTTTGAGGAGGTCGTGGCGGAAATTATTCGCAATATCGAAAATTCTCAGATGGGCGTGGTATTAAAGCGCATGTTTTTACGCGCCGCGGCTGAGATTGCTGATCGATTATCAATTCAAGCGCTGGTCACAGGAGAAAGTGTCGCACAAGTTTCAAGTCAGACACTACCTAACTTAGCCGTTATTGATGCGGTAACAGATACATTGGTATTGCGCCCGTTAATTACGGCAGATAAGCAAGATATTATTGACTTGGCGGTAAAAATAGGCACTGAAGAGTTTTCAAAAAATATTCCTGAGTACTGTGGCGTTATTTCCGTTAAACCCACAACTCGTGCGCGCGTTGATCGCATTGAAAAGGAAGAAGCTGCGTTTGATTTTTCAGTCTTAGAGCAAGCGATTGCAAATGCCCGCGTATTGAATATAAACGAAGTAGCGCTTGAATCCGAAACGGATATGGAAATCGATATCCGCGAAGTTGTGGATGCCGATGCCGTTATCGTTGACATTCGCCATCCGGCTGAAGAAGAACTGGCGCCGTTATTGGTAACAAATAAAAAAATCACTATTCCCTTTTATGAACTGGGTTCGCGTTTTGCAGCACTTGATCAGCAGTATCGTTACTTTCTTTATTGCGAGAAAGGTATCATGAGCCAACTGCAAGCGACTAATTTGACGGCGAGCGGTTATAACAATGTTGGGGTTTATCGCCCTCTTCTCGATTGAAGTACACTTTTTGAGCGTGCTCAACCCGTGTCATCATAGTCTATACTTATTTTTGAATGATTAATATTTACTCTGCTACGAGTTTAGGCGTGTCGGGTGGCGCTGACTGTGATGTAATCTTACAGGTATTGTCCAAGGAGCAAGGGGATGGCCAAGGACCAGGACGAAGACAAGGACGAAGGCGAAGCGGAAGAGGAGGCGCTGGTTGAGGTTGACCGGATCGGCGTGCTTGAAGCTAAGCTAAAAACAAATCGTATTATCATTATTATATTTTGCTTTATCTGTTTTTTATTTATTAGTGTTGTTGTCACCGGCCTTGTGTTGCTAGGCAAAGAAATATATTCCTTACCACCAGATCCTCTCGCCATTATGCAAGAACAGATCGATGAACTTGATCAAGACCAAGAATCACTCGGACTAAAAATTAATAATCACTTAACACAGGTGAGAAACGTCAGCAAATCTATTAATGCCATCGATTTTAATTACAATCGTGATCAAATCAAAGAAATTGAAAATGTTTTGTTGCGCCAAGAAAAAGACTATCAGTATTTGTTGGTGACGCTGGGCAAGGGAGTGTCGAGCATTGCCAATATGCTTAAGGGCTCTAAGCGATGGAAGCAAGATCATCGTGAGCGCATCGAAAAGGCATTAGAAGAGAGCAAGCGCCGAGAAGAAGATATTAAGAGTATGCTAGACGCTGACCTGGATGAACAAGAGGAAGATGTGGCTAGTTCTTAACAGTCGTCATCGTTAGATAGTTATGGAAGAAAACGTCCAAGAAGACATACTTGATAGTGACCGAAAAGAGTACGCTGTTTCCCGTAGTTTGCTTAAGCAGAGGGTTCTGTTAATCACGTTAACTGCCATATTGTTGTTATTAACGGGTTTAGCTGCGATGGTTATGTTGTCATTTTATGGTGAGTTGCGTGCGTGGGAAAATAATAGCTTTGCTGTTGCATTTCGTGAACGCGATGCGAGTTTTCAAGAGATGCTGAATACAACTGACAACGAAATGAAACAATTTAAAGACCTCGTTTACTCCTTGGAAAACTTGCTTGATAACCAAACGCAGGTGGCTTTACTAACGCTGTTGTCCGCACGTGAAAAAGAGAATCGCATGTTTATTAAAAAGCTGATCAAAAGCACCCATCGACTTGCAATACAGGTGAGAGGTGCGCGCACTTGGTATGAGCAATATGCTGATAAGCTAGATCGCCTGGTTAATAGTAGTCATCTGCGGCAAAGAAAATTAAAGGAGTTGCAGGCCAGTTATCGCCCGCTTTATAAGGTGCCTGAAACCATCACGCCGGCGGCTATGGAGCTGGGTGATTTATTTAATGACAGGCAATAATACTATTGCAATGTAGATTAGTTGCAATATTAGTTAGGTGCGGAGTAGTTTGCTCTGCTTAAGTCGATCGCTACGTGTGGCTAGATGAATTAGCCGAGTTGCCAAACCATTTGCAGTGATCATCGAGTCGTACATCTCATCTGTCTTGATATAGCGGGCTCTATGTTTAACTGGTTGGCCTATAACCTATATTTATCATGCCATCGTCGTGTATAATTGCAGCTCGTTTTTGGCGTTGGTATGTCGCCGCCTTCCATCGGCTGGATTTAGCACTACCCAATTTTGAATACACCATTTTGCAACCTAGTAGGAACCGTAAGTGATTGAGAATCTAAGAAATATTGCCATTATTGCACACGTAGACCACGGTAAAACCACGTTAGTTGATAAACTGCTACAACAGTCTGGCACCTTAAATCGCCGTGATCTCGGCGCTGAGCGCATAATGGATTCCAATGACCAAGAAAAAGAGCGCGGCATCACAATTTTGGCAAAGAATACCGCTATTCGATGGCAGGATTACCGCATCAATATTGTGGACACCCCTGGCCATGCTGATTTTGGGGGTGAAGTAGAGCGGGTATTATCGATGGTAGATTCTGTTCTGCTGTTGGTCGATGCCGTTGATGGCCCTATGCCGCAAACACGCTTTGTTACCGCTAAAGCTTTTGAACAGGGCCTCAATCCCATTGTGGTGGTAAATAAGATAGATCGACCTGGTGCTCGACCTGACTGGGTTATCGATCAAGTATTCGATTTGTTTGATAGTATGGGCGCCACTGAGGAACAACTCGATTTCCCTGTTATCTATGCCTCGGCATTACAGGGCTTCGCCGGTGTAGAGCTTGATGACATGGCCGATGATATGAAGCCCTTATTGGAACTGATTGTTGACAAGGTGAGCCCTCCCGACGTTGATCCGTCTGCTCCGCTGCAGATGCAAATTTCTGCTTTAGACTACAACAGTTACGTCGGTGTTATTGGTATCGGCCGGATAACGCGGGGTAAGTTGGCCACTAATACACCGGTAGTTGTCATTGATAGAGAGGGCAACAAGCGTAATGCAAAAGTCTTATCTGTTATGGGTTACCTTGGTTTAGAAAGAGAGGAAACTCCAGAAGCGAATGCAGGCGATATCGTATGTGTTACTGGCATCGATCAGTTACATATTTCTGATACTTTATGTGACCCCAGCGAATTGCAGGCGTTGCCACCTTTAACGGTTGATGAGCCGACCGTTAGTATGACTTTTCAAGTGAATGATTCGCCTTTCGCGGGTAAGGAAGGCAAGTACATCACATCGCGTAACATTAAAGAGCGGCTAGAGCGCGAGTTAATTCATAATGTTGCTTTGCGGGTTGAAGATGGTGACTCCCCCGATAAGTTTAAAGTATCCGGCCGTGGTGAACTCCATTTATCAGTGTTGATTGAAACGATGCGGCGCGAAGGTTATGAGCTAGGTGTTTCTCGGCCTGAAGTGATTCAGCGAGAAATAGATGGCGAAATGCAAGAGCCTTTTGAACAACTCGTAATCGACTGCGAGGAGCAGCATCAGGGCAGTGTCATCGAAGAGTTAGGCAACCGAAAAGCAGACATGACGAATATGGTGCCAGATGGCAAGGGCAGAATGCGGCTCGACTTCATTATACCTGCCCGCGGACTGATTGGCTTTCGCAGCCAGTTTTTGACGATAACGTCTGGCAGCGGCATGATGACCCATGTCTTTGATCACTACGGTCCAGTTAAGGCTGGCGATGCGGCAAAGCGTATTAACGGCGTGTTGGTTTCAAATGTTAGTGGCAAGGTATTGGGTTATGCATTATATAACCTACAAGACCGAGGCCGTATGTTTCTCGAGCCTAATGTAGATGTCTACGAAGGACAAATTGTCGGTTTACACAGTCGTAGTAATGATCTTGTTGTTAATCCTACCAAGGCCAAGCAGCTTACTAATATTCGAGCTGCTGGCTCAGATGAAAACATTATTCTCACGCCACCTATTCGTCATTCATTAGAACAAGCACTCGAGTTTGTTGAAGATGATGAGTTAGTTGAGGTAACGCCCGAGTCTATTCGACTGCGCAAGAAAATACTCAAGGAAAATGATCGTAAGCGAGCATCGCGTTCTAAAGCCGCGTAAATAGATACTATTCAGGTAATTGAGGCCGCTAGCTATTAACAACTCGCGCTAGTGGCCATAAGCCTGCAGAGCAATCATGCCCGACTGGTGTCACACAGCTAGAACTAAAGTTATAGCTGTTGCTGCGTTGATTATAAGTAGATCAGTAGTAGCCGTGGCTTAACCGCAAAGTTATGAGTCACATCAAACCTTTACTGTATGTAGCGATTAGATATCCCTATTTTGGTTTAGTAGGGCTAGCATGGTATCGTCTGTGTTTTGCAAGGCATGGTATTTTACGGTGTATTGGCACAGGGAGATGGTTGCAGCGTGAAAGGACTGATCCAGCGGGTATCTGCGGCACGTGTGGTAGTTGATCAACAAGTTGTTGGTGAGATCGATCGTGGTATTTTGCTGCTACTTGGTATTGATAAAGATGATACTGAAAGTCACGCTGATAAGTTAATCAAAAAAGTCCTTAAATATCGTATTTTCCCCGACGATAACGATAAAATGAATTTATCTTTAAGTGATATTTGCGGTGGCTTGTTAGTGGTTTCTCAGTTTACCTTAGCGGCCGATACCGGCCGTGGATTAAGACCTAGTTTTTCCTGTTCCGCCCATCCTGACGATGCTAAGCTGCTATATGATTATACTGTCGGCATTGCTAAACAGCAGCACAACCCTGTTGCTAGTGGACAGTTCGGCGCTGATATGAAAGTCCACTTAGTTAATGACGGGCCCGTTACCTTTATGCTGGAATCGTGAACGAAGGTTTATCTTTTCCGCTAACAAAACCTAGCTGTGTATGTTATTGCGCGGCACATTCATGTAAGCTATTACGCAACCTGGAGTAGATCGTTCTTTTTATGAAGTACACTGGTCGGTATGAGCGAATATAAACTCGAATATGTCGAAGCAAATGGCATCCGCTTTGCGTATCTTGAGCGGGGTAAGGGGCCTTTGGTGGTGTGCTTACATGGCTTTCCCGATACAGCTTATTGCTTTGACGAGCTGCTTTCTTTTTTGGCAACACAAGGTTATCGTGCGATAGCGCCATTTATGCGCGGTTACCACCCAACAAGCCTAGCCAAAGATGGTGACTATACGGTAGGGGCATTAGCCGAGGACGTACTAGCGTTGATCGGGGCGCTCGGTGAAGACAAAGCGACGATCATTGGCCATGACTGGGGTGGGTTTGCTGCTTATGTCGCTGCCAATTTGGCACCGGAGAAAGTAGAACGTTTAGTTGTTTGCAATGTTCCTCATCTACGCAAAATTCCTTTGAGTTTTGCTCAACTTAGAAGATCATGGTATGTGGTGTTTTTTCAGTTGCCCTGGCTGCCGGAAAAACTATTACCCAACAATGATTTTGCCTTTATCAATCGTCTATATCGTGCGTGGAGCCCAAATTGGGATTTTACCGAAGCAGATGTTGAACCGGTAAAGAAAGCGTTAACTGGTGGTGGTCGTGTTAAAGCGGCATTAGGCTATTATCGCGCCTTGGTGCGAGGCATTAATAAGTCTAGATGGAAACAAATATCCCAACAAACCACTGTGCCAACGCTGGTAATCTCTGGCGAGAATGACGGAGCAGTCGGGTTAGAATTGTTTGGTATGATACGAGATTGTTTTATTGGCGAATTAGATTTCTGTGCTTTCGAACAAGTAGGCCATTTTCCACAACGAGAAGTGCCTGGTCGTTTCAATGAAACAGTGCTGGCGTTTTTAACCTAACGGAAAATCAGTAGGTTAATAATCAATAGTTTAATAAAAAGTTTAGTAATAAAAAGTTTAGTAAAAAATAGTTTAACCATTAAGGCATCTCTCCATTATTCAGAGGCGCCTTAATGATTTTCGACGTCACTGGATACCTCTGCGCTACCATTGTTGCTATCTCTCTGTCGGCGTTTAAGCAGTCGGCCAAAAAATACGCCAGATTCAAAAAGTAGCCACATAGGTACCGCCAGTAATGCCTGTGAGATAACGTCGGGAGGCGTTAGCAGCATACCAACAACAAAACATCCGACAATGATGTAGTGGCGTTTCTGGGCTAAAGCTTCGGCTGTGGTAATGCCGGTCCAAATGAGTAAGACGGTCGCAATCGGTATTTCGAAGGCGATGCCAAAAGCAAAAAATAACTTCAGCACGAAATCTAAATAACGGTTGATATCGGTCATAATTGCTACATCGGCGGGGCCGATAGAAGTGAAAAAGCCAAAAACTAAGGGGAAAACTACGTAATAAGCGAAAGCCATGCCGGTATAAAATAACAGCACACTTGAAACTAATAACGGCACCGCGATACGCTTTTCATGTTTATACATACCTGGTGCGATAAAGCCCCAGGTTTGAAATAAAATATAAGGCACTGAAATAAAGATCGCTAATACCATGGTTAACTTAAAAGGCGTTAGAAAGGGCGAGGCAACTTCGGTCGCGATCATGGTTGCTCCTTCTGGTAGTAAGGAGCGTAATGGTTCAGCAACAAAAGCATAGATGTCATTAGCGAAATAAAATAAGCCCAGAAATATCAGTAAGACAACAAGTAGCGAGCGCAGCAGGCGTTCTCGCAGCTCTTTTAAGTGAGCAACAAGAGGTTGCGCTTTATCAATGGTGTCGTCGGTGTTATTGTCGGCCATGGCGTCTCTGAACTGAAGCTACTCTCTATGCTGTCTATTGCTGTCTTCTTTTTTGACATTGCTGACGCTGGCAGGGTTTTTGTTGCTCTCAGCTGGTTCGGCCTGAGCAGCTATTGATTTGTGGATATCCGCGACTGAGTTTTCTAAGTCTTGCTTGGATTCTTTTAGTGATTGCATAATAGCTTCATTGTGTAATTGAGCGCGAATCTCCTCAGCGCCAATTTCTCGTTGAATCTCTGCCTTGGCTTGCTGAAAACTGCGTCTTATTCTACTTAACCACAGTGTTACGGTGCGAATTGTCGTGGGCAGCTGTTCTGGCCCGATAACAATAAGGGCAATTATGGCAATAACAATGAGTTCAGTGAAACCAATATCAAACATAAAAAATGGATGGCCTGAAACAGCAAATGGTTCGGCTGTTAAGGATTTTCCTTTTTCGATTCATCGGTAGACGATTTAGATTCTTCCGGGTTGGTTGTGTCTTCATCGTTGGCCATTGCTTTTTTAAAGCCTTTCACTGCGCCGCCCAAATCGCCGCCTAGATTGCGCAGTCGTTTGGTACCAAATAGACACACTACAATGAGTAGTATAATCAGTAGTTGCCAAATGCTAATGCCGCCAATACCCATAGTTCTGTTCCTCACTTGGATTTAGGCCGAGAAGCTTTTTCTTCCAGGCCAGAAATATTAAAACGCCTGTTTAATTCCGCTAACACCGAGTCTGCACTTTCGCCGAGATGAGATAGCATGACTAAGGTATGAAACCATAAATCGGCAGTTTCACTAATTAGATCCTGATTGTTACCTGACATTTTAGCGTCTTTTGCTGCAATAATAGTTTCAACACTCTCTTCGCCGACTTTTTCGAGGATTTTATTCAAACCTTTTTGATGTAAAGCGGCAACATAAGAATCTTCTGCACCAGCGCTTTTGCGTGCCTCCAAAATATCTGTCAGTTTTACTAATATATCGTTCATTACGTTAAACAATAGGCTCCATAGACTAGGTTATTGGTCAGTGGGCGTTATTTGTAAATTTGCTGAGGATCTTTCAATATAGGATCCACTTCTGCCCAATTACCTGCGCTAAAACGTTTATAAAAGCAACTTTTTCTACCAGTATGACAGGCAATGCCGCCCAGTTGCTCTACCGATAGTAATACTGCATCGCCATCGCAGTCTAGCCGTAGCTCATGAAGCTTTTGTCGATGGCCAGATGTTTCGCCTTTGCGCCACAATGTCTGTCGCGAGCGAGACCAATAAACCGCCTGCTGTTCGGCGATTGTCAGTTGCAGCGCTTGACGGTTCATCCAAGCTTGCATCAAGACCTGTCCACTTTTATGGTCTTGCGCGATAGCGGCGACGAGCCCGTCTTTATTCCATTTTATCTCGGAAAGGTAGTCATCTGAGTTACTTGTCACGGTAATATGCTCTCAACTGATATTTCTCTAACGGCGCTATTCTATACTCTACTCAATTCTCAATTTCGCACACACTATCATCTATAATAGATGAAATTTGATCAATTTTGCAGTGACATCATACACTTTTCTAACGTCTTAACACGAGAAGATATAAGGCAAGCACGATAAAAAACCAGGATAAGGTTGATATTTGCTCTAATCTGGCAAGCAAATTCGGCTCCAAGCTGATGAATGCTACTACTAACAAAATCACACCAACCATTGTTCTTCGCCAACGCTCGTTGCCGCGACGCTCTTGTGCTTGAATGGCTTGTATTGCTTGGTTAATGGTCTGCGTTAATTGTTCGAGATTTCTAACTTGCGAAATGGCGTCTTTAACTAAATTAGGCATTTGCGGTAGGCCATCAAGCCATTCCGGGGCTTGATCTTTAATAGCGGTAAGGACACGCTTAAGCGCGTAGCGTTCCTTAAGCCAGCTTTCCATAAAGGGATGTGCAGTCGTCCAAAGATCGAGCTCAGGATACAGCTGACGACCCAAGCCTTCAATGTTGATTAGGGTTTTTTGTAACAGCACTAAAGAAGGTTGCACTTCCATATTGAAACGGCGTGCGGTTTGAAACAAGTAAAGTAGAATATGGCCAAAGGATATTTCGCTCAACGGCCGCTCAAATATGGGTTCACAGACACTGCGAATGGCAGCTTCAAAATCCCCGACCTTAGAGTCTTTAGGTATCCACCCGCATTCAACGTGCAATTTGGCAACAGCATGATAGTCACGGCGGAACACCGCAATCAAATTTTTTGCCAAATAGTATAGGTCATCTTCCGACAGTATCCCTATGATGGCGCAATCAATAGCTATATATTGAGGGCGTTCAGGGTGACTATGTGACACGAAAATGTTGCCCGGGTGCATATCCGCGTGAAAGAAATTGTGTTTGAACACTTGAGTGAAAAATATCTCTACACCACGTTCGGCCAGTAACTTCATGTTAGTGCCCTGTGCTTCCAGTGCTGCGATATCTGTTATGGGGATGCCAGATATTTTTTCCATAACCATGACATTGCGACTGACGTAATCCCAATAGACCTCGGGTACGTAGAGCAGCGGTGAATTTTTAAAGTTGCGACGTAACTGAGATGTGTTGGCAGCTTCCCGTTGCAAGTCAAGCTCGTCGAGCAGTGTGTCTTGGTAATCTTTAACAACTTTAATGGGGTGTAGTCGTTTACCGTCAGGAACATACCGTTCCAAAAAATGGGCTAAGGTAAATAATAATCTTAGATCTTGTTGGATAACCTTTTTAATATGAGGTCGGATAACTTTTACGACAACCTCTGTACCGTTACGCAGCTTAGCCTCATGAACCTGCGCGATTGAGGCTGAAGCGAGTGGTTTGGTATTAAAATCTAAAAAGTGTTCTTCAATAGTCACACCTAAGGATTTTTCGATAATAATTTTTGCTGCCATGCCGTCAAAAGGCCGCACATTGTCTTGTAGTTCGGACAATTGCTCCGCAATATCATCAGGCAATAAGTCGCGTCGAGTTGATATGATTTGGCCAAATTTGATAAAGATGGGGCCTAGTTCTTCCAACGCCTGACGGATACGGTGACCGCGTTCTACTTTAGGTTTAGGCAGGAGGAGTAATGGGAGGAATAAGGCTTTCAATGCGTTAGGTAGACGTTCGTAATCAACCAGATGATATAAGCGATGTTTGGTAGCAACGCGAAAAATCTTTAGTAAGCGTAAAAATCGACGCACGGATTTGCTACTCCTTGTCGTCCAGCTCTTGCACTACCGTATTAGCAAGGTATTTAGCTTTTTCTGTTAACGCGATGATGTCTTTATTGAGTTGACTCACTTGGACAGAAAAGTGCTGAAACTCTTCAGCTGATGGCAGCGCTTCTAGCTCGTGCTGCAAGTATTCCGACACCATTTGAGCTACCTTGTCGTGTTGATGCCGATGCCAATGATAGGTTTTACTTAAGGCGCTAGCCATGGGGTGGGCGGCGAAGTCGCCCACTATATGGCTTAATCCCTCTTCATAGTCTATGTCTAGTTGAATAAAAATAGCCAGCAATTGATAAAAAAGTTGTTTGTCGCCTGTTACAACTATATCGCTGTGTAGCAAAGGGTCATCACAGGATAAATTCTGTAACAGTGCCAAAAAGTCTGAACTCTTGCCAGCAATAGTTAAGTCATAGGCTTCATTCTGGTGCTGATGGAGCGTAATTAAATCATGGGAATCTATATGAACTGAAAAATAGCAGTCGGGAGATTCGCATTTAATCATAATGGTTTTGTATTGAATTGAACGTAGCGCTTGTTGGCTACCGGGATCCAGGGCCAATGCATAATTGATGCTTTTTTCCAACATAGGGAGGGTTATAGAATTGATCATAAGGTTATTTATGAAACTCTTCCGTTTAAAGCTTCCAGCCTTTGTGTAACGCTACTATGCCGCCAGTCATATTGTAGTATTCGCAACGACTAAAACCTGCCTCAACCATCAGCGCTTTTAGTGCGTCTTGATCCGGATGCATGCGTATAGACTCGGCTAAGTACTGGTAACTATTAGCGTCATTGGCGATCAGCTTACCGAGGCGGGGCAGAATAGCAAATGAGTAGGCGTCATAAGCTTTGGTTAATAGCTTATTGCCAGGTTTGGAAAATTCCAGTATCAGTAATCTTCCGCCGGGCTTCAATACCCGTAGCATTGAGCGCAGTGCTTTACTTTTATCGGTGACATTACGCAAGCCAAATGCGATGGTTATACAATCAAACGTGTTATCTGGATAAGGTAAGCACTCGGCGTTAGCTTGCGTGTAGAAAATATTGCCCACCATGCCTCGGTCAGTTAGTTTGTCTCGCCCGACACGAAGCATAGATTCATTAATGTCGGCCAGTAATACCATGCCGTCGGCGCCAACTAACCGGGAAAACTTTGCCGCCAAGTCACCAGTTCCACCGGCGATATCCAATATGTAATGGCCAGCTCGAACGCCACTAAGCTCTATAGTGAAGCGCTTCCACAGGCGATGAATACCGCCCGACATGAGATCATTCATCACATCGTATTTGTTGGCGACTGAATGAAAAACCTCAGCAACACGCTGTTGCTTTTCCTCTGTCTTGACCGTTTTGTAGCCGAAATGGGTTGTGTTGTTATCTGACATTGGCCTTTCTCATGACTGTGTTACTTAGCGGAATCTAGGATTATCTACTATTTGGGTGGCTAATGTCCTGGGTTCTGTAAAAGTTATTTTTGGAATAATAAATAGCCAGCAAAGATGCTGCGATTGCGATGGTCTAGATATAGCTGTTGTTTGATTGCTATGCCAGCCATCGCAAACAGGCATGAGAGGTTGGGTTAGACGGCGGCTAGGGTTCTAACTTAATGACTGACGTGTCTGGATCTCTTGACTTGCCCGCGGCATGCAGTCGACGCAGGTAGTCTTGCCAATACTGCTCTTGATTCACGCACAGTTCCTTTAGATAGTCCCAGCTGTAAATTCCGGAATCATGGCCATCGCTAAAGTGAAACTTAACAGCATAATTGCCTACGGCCTCTATCGTGTTAATTGCGACATCACGTTTTCCTGTCTGCAACACCGCCTGGTCCGGACTATGACCTTTAACCTCAGCGGAAGGCGAGTGAACTCGCAGATACTCACAACTTAATTCAAAACGGCCTAAACCATCATGGCCTAAACCATCATAGTGCAGTTCAAGGATGTTGGACTGTTTATGTAGTTCAATTTTTTGAAGTGTGTTATTGGACGATGTCATCACAGTATAAATCGGCTGAGATCTTCATTTTTTGCCAGTTCACCCAGATGCTCATCAACATAATTCGCATCAATACTGACTAGTCGAGTTGTTTCGTTGTGCGACATGTCTGAGGCATCAAATGAAATTGATTCGAGTAGCCTTTCCATTACTGTGTGTAGGCGTCGAGCACCTATGTTTTCGGTCCTCTCGTTAACTTCCCACGCTGTTTCAGCAATACGCCGGATACCATCTTCCGTAAATGACAGCGTGATACCTTCCGTTTCAAGCAATGCTTGGTATTGCTCGGTCAGTGAAGCATTAGGCTCGGTCAGAATTCTTTCGAAGTCTTCAGGGCTCAGCGCCCCCAACTCGATGCGAATGGGTAAACGCCCTTGTAATTCTGGAATTAAGTCTGATGGTTTTGCTAAATGAAAAGCGCCGGAGGCAATAAAGAGAATATGATCTGATTTTATCATGCCATGCTTAGTGCTGATGGTACAACCTTCTATCAGTGGCAATAAATCTCGTTGCACCCCTTCGCGTGAAACATCTGCAGTAGAGCCTTCAGCGCGTTTTGCTACCTTATCAATTTCGTCAATAAAGACAATGCCATTTTGTTCTACCGCTTCAATGGCTTGTGATTTAATTTCTTCGTCGTTAATGAGCTTGGCTGCTTCTTCGTCCTGGATTTGCTTGAGCGCTGATTTGACCGTGAGTTTTTTGGTCTTTTTTTTGTCGCTCGTCAAACTTGAAAACATGCTCTGTAACTGATTAGTCATGTCTTCCATGCCGGGTGGTGCCATAATTTCAACCCCGACACTCTGAGCAACGACTTCAATATCGATCTCTTTACTGTCCAGTTCGCCTTCGCGTAGCTTTTTGCGAAAGATCTGCCGAGTTTTAGAATCATCTTGCTGCTCTTCAGGTTGATCGGCTGTTCTCGCAGGCGGCAACAGCGTATCTAAAATACGGTCTTCAGCGGCATCTTGTGCACGGAACTTCACTTTGTCCATATGCGCCTCACGTACCATCTTAATTGACACGTCTACTAAATCGCGGATGATTGACTCAACATCTCTGCCGACATAGCCCACTTCGGTAAATTTGGTGGCTTCAACTTTAATGAACGGGGCATTAGCAAGTTTGGCCAGGCGGCGGGCGATCTCAGTTTTACCCACGCCTGTTGGCCCAATCATTAAAATATTTTTGGGTGAAATTTCATTGCGCAAATCGTCATCCAATTGCATTCGGCGCCAGCGGTTGCGCAACGCAATTGACACTGCGCGCTTAGCACCAGCTTGACCGATAATATGTTTATCCAGTTCGTGAACGATTTCTCTTGGAGTCATATGTGACATAAGTAATTCTCTAAGTGCGTAGTGCTATTAGCATGATAATAGTAGTTATCATGCCTCAGACATTTAATCACTGGCAGTTAGCTCTTCAATCGTACGATTGTGATTAGTATAGATGCAAATATCTCCAGCAATATTTAGGCCCTTTTCGACTATATCGAGAGCGCTTAAGTCGGTTGTATCTAGCATGGCACGGGCTGCCGCCTGGGCAAAAGGGCCGCCTGAACCAATAGCGATAAGGCTGTCTTCTGGTTCAATAACATCGCCGTTACCAGTGATAATGAGTGATGCGTCTTTGTCTGCGACGGCCAGCAGTGCTTCTAACCGCCTCAATGCCCTTTCTGTGCGCCAATCTTTCGCTAGTTCGACGGCGGCGCGGATTAGCTGTCCCTGGTATTTTTCTAACTTAGCTTCAAAACGCTCGAATAGTGTGAATGCATCGGCGGTGCCGCCGGCGAAACCAGCAATCACTTTGTCTTGGTACAAGCGCCTTACTTTGCGCGCATTGCCTTTCATAATGGTATTACCGAGAGTAACTTGACCGTCACCGCCAATAACCACTTTGCCGGCCCGACGCACAGATAAAATGGTTGTACCTCTATACTGTTCCAATCTGTACTCCCTCGTCTGTGAAATGTATTGGCTGCCCCTTGAACTGATTAGCAGGATGGTTGGCTAATCTATGGGCCGCCGGTGTTAGACATATGGGGGCTACCACCGGGAAAATCAACTGGACCTAGGTTATTAACTGAACCTAGGTATTCTTAGCGCTTCGGGTTAGGGGTAAGGTCTCAATATTGTCATTCGCGAGAATGCTCATAGCGCCATGGTATTTTGAGCGTGAATTAAATGGTCCCACAATAACTCGGTACCACGTTGTACCCGCTGCGCTAGTGGTGGTTTCTATTTCAGCGTCCATACCGCGGTTTAGTATTAGTTGAGCGCGCAGGCTGTCAGCGTCCTTATAGTGTTTAAATGACCCCACTTGGATAAAGTAGGATTTTTTTTGTTTCTTGGGGCTTTCCGTTTCATTTGAAGCGACGTCATTGGTGTCGACTGTTTGTTCTTTGAGCATTTCTATGAATTCAAATACCAACGGAGGCTCTTCTTGGTTATCCGTAGCTTGATTGGTCGCGAGTTGACCCATCTGACCATTTTCTTCCGTTGAATTAAGGTGGGATAGAACCAATAAAAAGGTTACAAATGAACCAAACATGGCACCTGTTAATAGCAGTGTCCAGGCAGGTATGACGCGATTTTTTGCGCGCCTAGACTTTTTGCGAGCACCTGATCGCTTAGTCGGCTTAGCAGATTTTTTCTTGGCGAAATCTTTAGTCATAAACTTTCTGATTCAGTAAGACATGGGCTCCTGCTGCCAGCAGGCTACATTTCATTGGGCGCTGAAACCCCCAATAGCGTTAAACCATTGGCAATGACTTGCTTTACTGCTTCGCTCAGGCAAATCCTGGCATTTCGCAAGTTGTCATCATCGATCAACATTTTGTGGGCGTTATAGTATGTATGAAAATCGCCCGCCAATTCCCTCAGATAGTGAGCGAGCAAGTGTGGTTCAAAATTTATCCCGGCAGATTTCACAACATCCGGATACTGGGCGAGTTTCGTCATCAAATCCCTTTCATGTACTTCGACCAGTTTGTCGAGATGGCTCAGACCGACAGACTTGTTCCAGCTTAGCTCCTTTTCTTCAAGTTTGCGTAATATGCTGCAAACTCTGGCGTGAGCGTACTGGATATAATAGACGGGATTATCCTTACTTTGTGATTTGGCGAGTTCCAAATCAAAATCCATATGCTGCTCTGCTTTACGAGTAACATAAAAAAATCTTGCCGCATCATTGCTCACTTCTTCGCGCAATTCGCGTAGCGTCACGAAACTTCCACTGCGGGTTGACATGGGCACGCGCTCAGCTCCGCGGTATAAAATGGCAAACTGAACCAACAGAATATCCAGGCGATTGGGGTCTATCTCGAGCGCCTTGAGCGCCGCTTTAACACGAGCCACATAACCATGGTGATCAGCGCCCCATATATTGATGACTTTGTCAAAACCGCGCTGGAACTTATTCAGGTGATAGGCGATATCTGAAGCAAAATAGGTAGTTTGTCCATTCTCACGTTTGACTACGCGATCCTTGTCATCGCCGAATTGGGTTGAGAGAAACCATAGCGCTCCATCTCTCTCGGCAATATAGCCCTTCTCTCTGAGTAAATTGATGGTATGGTCAACCTGGTTTTCCGGTGTCGTCAAACTCCGTTCAGAAAACCAGCTTTGGTATTCTACGCCAAACTCGTGTAGATCTTGTCTAATATCTTCAACAATGCCGTTAAGGCCAATATCAAAAACCAGGTTATAGTTTTTACCTAATAGCTGCTTGGTGTGTTCAATAAGGCCGTCAATATGGGCTTCTTTGTCACCACCTTCAGGCTCGTCTTTCGGAATTTGATGCATGACTGTCGTCAGAGAGTGGCACAACTGTTTGCCATGCTCATTTAACAGTTGTTGTGCATAATGTTGAACGTACTGGCCTTGATAGCCATTGCTTGGAAATGTTATGTCTTCTCCGCACAAGGTCAGGTAGCGTAACCAGACACTAACGGCGAGTATATCCATCTGACGGCCAGCATCATTAATGTAATATTCATTATGTACGTGGTAGCCGCAGGCTCTTAATAGGTTGGCACCACTGGCGCCGTAAGCGGCGCCGCGGCCATGGCCTACATGTAGTGGGCCAGTCGGGTTGGCAGAAACGAATTCGACCTGGATTTTTTCTTGATTACCTAGTGTATTGAAACCATAGTTCGCGCCTGCCTCCAGTATGTTTGCAATAATGGATTGCTTACTCGCTTCGCTCAGATAGAAATTAATGAAGCCTGGGCCGGCAATGACGACTTGCTCAATGCCGTCTGTTGTGGGCAAAGCCTGGGTGATGAGTTCGGCGATGTCCCGCGGCTTCTTACCGGTGGGCTTTGCCAAAATGAGCGCAATATTTGATGCCAAATCACCGTGGGTTTTATCTCTGGTACGGTCAATTTGAACGTCGAACACCAGATCTTGTGGTAATTTATTGTCTGACTGTAGTTGGCTAATGGCGGTACGGATGATATCTGCAATCTTTTGTTTCATATTTATACGTTTAGCCTTGAATTTGTAAGCTGTTAATGGCCACGCCGGATATAAAAGGGGCGCTATTATCCCTGCTCTCGCGGCTTTGGTGCAACACTCTGCTCTGATTAAAATGTATCCATTGGATCGACATCAATTGACCAGCGCACTGATTTTGCCAGCGCATGGTTTTCCATAATGGCGACCAGTTGGTGCAATAGTCTTTGTAATACTTGGCGGTTACTACATTGAAGCAATAACTGATAGTGGTATCGATTGGATTTCTTCTCGATCGCTGCAGGCAATGGCCCGATCACATCGACGTTGTTTGACAGGTTGTTAGCAGCAGTTAGGTCAGCCAATTGTTGGCGTGTTGCGGTCAGAAATGAGAGAGCCGGCTCTGCTTGTTTAGCGTCTGCTTTTAACATGGCGATATGGCTGTAGGGCGGTAAACCAGCTGCTTCTCGTTCAGCCATTAATTTGAGCGCTAAATTCTCGAAACCTCCATTGATAAGGCCTGCTAAGATAGGATGATCATGGTGGTGGGTTTGAATAATGACTTGACCTGGCTTTTTTGCTCTACCAGCGCGACCAGCGACTTGCGTTAACAGCTGAGCTATTTTTTCTGGGCCGCGAAAGTCTGGACTAAACAACCCTGTATCGGCATCAAGGATGGCCACTAAGGTGACATTGGGAAAATGATGGCCCTTAGCCAACATCTGAGTACCAACCAGAATAGCGGGCTCTCCCCGCTGAATTTGCTCTAACATGTTATGCCATGAATTCTTTCTGCTAGTCGTGTCTTTATCAATACGAAAAATCTGTCTGTCCGGAAATAATTTTTCCAGCGTCGTAGCGCTGCGTTCGGTACCGACCCCCATATATTGGAGTGCTGTGCTATGGCATTCTGGACATGACGAGGGAATGGCCTGTTGTTGGTCGCAGTAATGACAGCGCAACTTGTTTGCCTGGTAATGTACGGTGAAACGGGCATCGCAACTTGGACATTCAGCCACCCAGCCGCAATGATGGCAAAGTAGCGCAGGCGCAAAGCCGCGACGGTTCAGAAATAATATAACTTGATTATCATTATCAAGCTCACGAGCGATAGCACTAATGAGCTCTTCAGACATGCCGGCCCTCAATGCTGCCCCGCGTATGTTGAGTAAGGTAAATCTCGGTGGTGCTGCTCCACCGGCACGTTGAGTGAGCCTTAGCAAGTGAAATCGGCCTTGTGCTGCATTGTAAAAACTTTCTAGTGAAGGCGTGGCGCTGGCTAGCACAATGGGTGTGTTTTCTGCTTTGGCGCGCATAATTGACAGGTCTCGCGCGGAGTATCGAAAACCTTCTTGTTGTTTGAAAGAAGCGTCATGTTCTTCGTCGACAATAATAAGGCCAGGCTGTAATAGTGGTGTAAATAATGCAGAGCGTGTACCGATAATAATGTTTGCATGACCCTTAGCAGCTAGCAGCCAATTGTTGAGTCGAGCCTTGTCGCTCAGGCCAGAGTGTAAAACAACAATATGACAGTTAAAGCGTTGTTTGAATCGATTGGTAGTTTGAGGTGTTAGACCAATTTCAGGTACCAGTACCAACACTTGTTTGCCGGCTTGCAACACGCAATCGATTAACTGCAAATATATCTCAGTTTTGCCACTGCCGGTAACACCGGACAAGAGAAACGGGGCAAACTGAGTAAGCTTTGCTTTAACTTGTTTTATTGCCAGTTCTTGTTCTGAATTTAACGCTAGGTGGGGTTCAGATAATAGTGGCATTCCCTTGTTGTAATCGGTTGGCATCATTGGTTTTTGGTGACAACATACCAACGATTTTTTTTCCAATGCTCTCATTGAATTTATACTAATGCCATAGTTTTTGAGTTGGGACTGAGCGAGTGTTTGTTGCTGTGCAATGACGGCTAACGCTTGTTGTTGCTTTTTAGCTCTGTGTAAATCACCCACCTGGAAATGCTTGCCAAGTTCAGATAACTGCCAGTAATTTTCTGATGACAAGGCCGCCGCATGCCCTGATCGCAGTAACTTTGGCAGCAGCCCAAGTGTTGCTTCGCCAATCGGGTGCTGATAATAGCGCGCTGCCCAGACCGCGAGTTGATGTAAGTGAGACGGCAACGGAGGGACATCATCCAATATCTCGAGGGCATGTTTTATTTTGCCGGTGGCAAAACTTGAGGTAGATTTGACCTGAATAAGTAGGCCGACTGCGGTTCGGTTACCAAAAGGCACTTTTACCCGCGTGCCAGGCTTGAGTCGTGCTTTAAGTTGTTCTAAGTTTGCTTGGTGCTGGTCACGGGGTGGCAGGTAGTCAAAACTTCGCCTAATAGGGACCGATATAGCGATATCGAGATAAATTTGGCCCAACTAAGACCTATCCTTAACAAAAATTACTAAATCGGGCTAGTTTAGCACATTAGCAATTTGCTTCTATAGCGGTTTTTGGTAGTATTCGCGCTCCATTTTTGAGCGGTGCTGCGTAGGCTATTATTCTGTGCTGTTTGGTCTGCTGTGCTACGCTACTGCTAACGATGCCTGTTGTTCGCCTTGCCAGGCACGGCGCCTGCTAAGAGCGCTATGTCGCCAAGTTGCCAAACCTAGAACTACCTGGCGGCGGTACCAACGAATGAAATATATAGAGGTTGCAAACCATGAAAGCAAATATACACCCAGGTTATTCAGATGTAACCGCAACCTGTAGTTGTGGTAATACTATTCAAACAAAATCCACGTTGGGCAAGGACTTTCACATCGACGTTTGTTCTGCTTGCCATCCATTTTACACAGGCAAACAAAAAGTACTTGATACTGGCGGACGCATTGATCGCTTTAAAAAGCGCTTTGGTAATCGAAGTACCAAAAAGTAACCTTGTTAGGCTGGGTTTGACCGTCTAGGTGGGCGTGTACCATCAACGGAACGGTTGATTTACGGTCCTATTTACCGAGGTCCTCAGTAATCTACCAGGGCCCCCAGTAATGGCGAGATGGTAATTTTAGCTAATGGTCGTCTATAAAGCGCTCTATTATTGGGGTGCTTTTTTTATTGTATACTGTTTTTCTTCGTTGGCCTTTGCCAGTGAGAGTGCGTTTTGTCCTGCGAAAGATGATTTTTTAGGCAAGGTCGAGCTTACCCGTGTACATGATGGCGATAGCCTGAAGCTTGCGGACGGCAGGAGTATACGGGTAATAGGTATAAACGCGCCAGAAGTAGCGATGCCAGGGCGGCGGGCTGAGCCGCTTAGCGATGAGGCCAGGCATGCAGCGATGGCTTTTTTGCGAGATAGTGAAATTTATTTACGTCTCGGCCGTCAAACCCAGGATAAATACGGGCGTTGGCTTGGCCATATCTATCGTCGTAATGGTGATAGTTTGGCGGCCTGGCTATTACATTTGGGGTTGGCGGCTCATATTGCGATTGCACCTAACCTTGAAGATTGGCAGTGTTTACAACAACAGGAAGATCGCGCGCGTTTGCTGCGTAAAGGCATCTGGCGCCACCCGTATTACCAGGTGCGCGATGTATCTCAATTAACCAGGAAAGACACGGGCTTTCGCGTAATTCGCGGTTTAGTGCAAGGTGTATCCCTAGGCCGCAACGGCAGCTGGTGGATCGATGTTGGTAAAGATCTAGCGCTACAGATACCGCAATCTGCTAAAGTTTACTTTGATCGACGATGGTTGCTTGATTTACCCCATAAAAGTATTGAGGCAAGAGGGTGGCTGATTGATCGCAAAATGAGGCATGGCGATGGGCACAACAGATGGCTTATTAGTCTAAAGCACCATAGTGCGGTAAAACTGCTAGTAAGTGATAAAAAATAGCTATTGTCCGTCCTCTTTGTTTTTTATATTCTAGGCAACCTTTTATTAAATGCGTGAATGAAATTTGTTCATTGATGAATCTTGTTTCGCGAGGCCCAAAGGTCCAAGCACATGTCAAAGGATTTTAAACAAGCAGCACTCGATTACCATGCCAAGCCAAAGCCAGGCAAAGTTAGCATTGAGGTAACTACTGCGGCAGAAACCCAAGAAGATTTGGCATTAGCTTACAGTCCGGGCGTTGCAGAACCTGTGCGAGAAATTGCACGCGATCCCGATCTTGCCTATAAATATACCGCCAAGGGCAACTTGGTTGCTGTTATTTCAACTGGTAGCGCTATCCTGGGTTTGGGCAATTTGGGCCCACTTGCCAGTAAGCCGGTGATGGAAGGTAAAAGTTTGCTATTTAAGCGCTTTGCCGGCGTAGATTCGGTTGATTTAGAAGTTGATGCTAATAGTCCGCAAGAAGTAATCGATACGGTATATCGCATTTCCGGTACTTTTGGCGGTATTAACCTCGAAGATATTAAAGCGCCGGAATGTTTTGAAATCGAAAAAGCGCTGATTGATCAATGTAACATTCCCATATTTCACGATGACCAACACGGCACCGCAATTGTGACACTTGCCGGTGTTATTAGCGCTCTAGACATTCAAAGCAAACGAATTGAAGACGCTAGACTGGTGGTGTTGGGCGCTGGCTCGGCGGCCATTGCTTGCACAAAGCTGCTAATTAGCGCCGGCTTGAAATCTGAAAATGTTTTAATGGTTGATAGTAAGGGCGTTATACATAATGAGCGTTCTGACTTAAATCAATACAAGCAAGCTTTCGCAGTCGAGACCAGTGCTCGTACGCTTGATGATGCCGTTGAGGGAGCTGATATTTTCTTGGGCCTGTCAGGCCCCAACCTATTGT
Organism: Pseudomonadales bacterium; assembly: GCA_028280085.1. Lineage (GTDB taxonomy): Bacteria > Pseudomonadota > Gammaproteobacteria > Pseudomonadales > JANQMK01 > JANQMK01. The sequence goes on along the minus strand of JANQMK010000429.1, from coordinate 2,191 downwards.
CTTCGGAACAGTTAAATAAAATGGCACCTCGGCCTATTATTTTCGCGTGTTCTAATCCCGATCCTGAAATCACACCTGAGTTAGCTAAAGCCACGCGTGACGATATTATTATCGCTACTGGCCGCTCGGATTATCCTAACCAAGTCAATAATGTATTGGGCTTTCCGTTTATTTTTCGCGGCGCTCTCGATGTGCGGGCGAAAAAAATTAATGAAGAAATGAAACTCGCTGCAGCTCATGCTATCGCTGACTTAGCGAAGGCCCCGGTATCGCAAGAGGTTATGGATGCCTGTGGTGTCCAAGCTTTAGCATATGGGCCAGATTATATTATTCCAAAACCTATTGACCCGCGTTTGCTGGGTGTTGTTTCTGCGGCTGTTGCCCGGGCAGCAGTGGATTCTGGTGTTGCTACGTTACCTTATCCCGCGAATTATCCTTTACAGGGTATCGGCGATATCTAGGGCACCTCTGAATAATGAGGAGATACTTCAGCAACGCCTTAGGCTAAAATAGGTCGTCGGGTATTGTCTCTATTTCGCCACGGCGATTGGTATTAGATATACCGGGAGTCGCTTCTATTTCATCTGGCACTGTCTCTCGACGAAAAATCTCAAAGATTGCACCGCGTTGGCTCTGTGAGGCCCGCTTGCCAGTTTTAGGATCGATTTTTACGGTGATAATACCATCCGGTTGTTTAATAAAGTTTTCCGCCCTATTAGCGAGCGCTGTGTGCATGAAGTCTTTCCAAATGGGAAGTGCAGCAGAGCCGCCATATTCTCGGTTACCCAAAGTACGGTTTTGGTCGAACCCCACCCATGTTGTGACGGCGATGTCGCGATTGAAGCCAGAAAACCAGGCATCTTTCGGGCCATTAGTGGTGCCGGTCTTGCCTGCTATGTCGTTTCGTTTTAATTCCTTTGCACTACGCCCGGTACCGTATCGTATGACATCTTTGAGCATACTGTTAATAATATAGACAACACGCTTGTCCATGATGAGGGGTGCTATGGGCGTTTTGTTAAGTTGGCTATGGTCATCCGAAGATATGGTGCTAGAACTTACTGGTTGTTGGGGCGAGTTACATTGTTCGCAGACTGTGGGTGGGTTGGCGTGAAAGACCTCGTCGCCATTTATGTCCACTATTTTGTCAATAACATAGGGCTCGATCTTATAGCCGCCGTTGGCGAGAATGCCGTAGCCTTTAACAATTTCCATGGGTGTTAGCGCATGAGTGCCTAAAGCTAATGACAGATCTTTAGGTAGTTTGCTGGTATCAAAGCCGAATCGTCCGATGTAATCAATCGCTTTACTGACTCCCAGTTTTCGCAACAATCGAATTGATACCAAGTTTCTCGAATGCGTTAATGCTTTGCGTAAACGGGTAGGTCCGAAAAATTTGCCGCTTGAATTTTCGGGCCGCCAAGTGCCTTCTAGTTCGCTGTCATCAAATACGACGGGGGCGTCGTTAATGATACTGGCAGCTGTAAAACCGTGTTCTAGTGCAGCGCTATATATAAAAGGTTTAAAATTGGAACCGGGTTGTCGAGCGGCTTGAGTTGCTCGGTTAAACTTACTTTGCTGGTAGTCGTAGCCACCTACTAAGGCAATAATTGAACCATCATTGGGTGATATGGCAACTAAGGCCGCTTGTGCATCAGGTAGTTGTGATAAGTGCCATTCTGTCGGTTCGTTTTCGATAACCCTTATTATATCGCCAACGTTAACAATATCTTTCGCTGTTTTAGGCTTCGGGCCCATTGAATTGACGGTGAGGAATGGTCGAGCTTGTTTAAGACCATTTTGCCATTGAATAGAAATTTCCTGGTTTGAAGGGAGTAATACGGTAATGGACTTTTGCCTGATTTCAGTCACTACTGCCGGAACTTGGTTGGCAAAACTAGGCAGGTTTTTTAACGCGGCAAGCCATTGGTCTCGATCAAATGTGGCCTTGAACACTTTAGCATTAACACCAGTTGATGGGGTATCACTATAATCAGGTTTGTAATTGTCAAGGTCATTGTCGTCCTGGGCAGTTTCTATGGTTTCAATTGAAATAACGGGTAATACGCCTTCAGGGCCGCGGTAACCATGACGTTGGTCGTAAGTTCTTAGTCCTTTTTGTACCGCTTGCTGTGCTTTTTCTTGCAAGATGCTATCAACGGTAGTGAAAACCTTATAACCGTCGGTATAC
>JANQMK010000334.1 GCA_028280085.1 Pseudomonadales bacterium | reverse complement strand
ATACCACAGTGGCTTTACCCCCCAGAGCAAAAAATAGCTGCAAAATAGAATGAGTAACATAAAATAAGGAGCATACTGCCAACCTTTGATTTTAAATCTGACAAGGTACTCAACAAACCAAGGCCCCCATGCTATCGGATGAATTATTGCGACCAATAAAAACAAAGGAATTTTTTTCATTCTATAATTTCACATAAAGGGCTGCTTCAGAGGCATATTTGAATGGAGAGGAAAATACACCCCAAGCAGGTGCTTGTTAATTGATACGTCTCCAACAAAATTTAAAGCCATGCCCCCATTCTACTTCTGTTGCTGTATGAGTAGCACCACATGATAAACATTCGCACTTATTAAGTTGTCTCATGCAGTTCACGATCAGTGATCTTAGATGGTATTTTTATTCTTCCCTGATTTTCCTCAAAACCAGGAACAGAACACGCAGTTTTATAGAGCGCACATAGACAATTACCTCTAGCAAGTTCACCAAGAAGGTTTGAAGCCATTAAAGACGAATGACGATAGTCCTGGAAATGCTCGTTTTCTACAGGCAAATTAGAAACGAGGATCCTAAACTCATCAAAGTGACAGCTTAATTTCTTTAACATAGCAACGTCATTTAAGCTAAGAATCTTGTCCGAAACTTCCTCTATCGCTTTCTTATCGCCACTTTTAAATACTGCTTCTATTTCTTCAAATTTCATAATATCGTTGGTAACTTGGCCAGCTAGTGCCGTTATAATCGGCGCAGCTTTGCTGCGTCCGGCGCCGAAGACGCGTAGTTAATAGCCTTGCTATATACTGGCTGTTTGAGGCTAACAATGTTGCCAACCAACATAAGCAAACCACCTATGAGCAAAGCTAATTCGAGTTTTTCTGAGTAAAGCACGACTCCAACCAACGCAATTAGCGGCAACCTAAGAAAATCAAGAGTTACTACTGTAGTTGCCTCAGCGTGTTGCATGGCTTTTGCCATACAATAATGTGCTGTTAGGGCTGTCAACCCTATAATCAATAGCCAAAGCCACTGTATACCAAGCGGCCAAACCCAGTCGGTTATTGAAAGAAATAACCCAATCGGCAATTGGATCAAGCACATATAGAAAAGAATGGAAATCGCCGAGTCGGATGAACTCAATGATTTGGTAGCGGTATGAGAAACGGCATAGCAAATAGCCGAAGCTAGAACGATAAACGAAGCCGGGTCAATGATGGAAATGCCCGGCTGGAGAATAACGACAACGCCGAGACTACCCAATAAGATTGATAATACCTTGCGCATGATAATCTTTTCACCTAATGCTATTGAGGCAATAATAAGTGTCCAAATTGGAACCGTAAATTCCAAAGCAAACACCTCTGCAAGCGGCAGCATAGCGATACCTAAGAACCAACCGTACTGGCCTGCAAAATGGAATATATTTCTAAGAATGTGTAGGCCAAGTTTTTTTGTTTCAACATTCACATGTTCTTTCGAAGCTATCAGGATAATCGAAACGCATAATAATCCTATGACGCTACGGAATAATAATGTTTGACAAGTAGCAATCTCTCCAGCTAACTCACGGACACACACTGCCATAAGACTAAATGAGAAAAGAGCTCCTATCATCCATATTACAGCGTACATTGGTGGATTTTCCCTTTTTCCATAGACGTTATGACACACCGATAAAGAGCTAGCTAAGCCAGCGCCATAATATAGTTTCAATTTCTATACCACTGGAGGCTACCGTGAGCAACAATAGCATAATTTTTACTGGGCTGGATAAGACTAAAGAACAATCAAAAGCCGTGTATACCCTCGACAATAGATCACACAAACCCTGTTTACTCAGCAAAATCAAAACTACCAAACAAGGCATTGAAAAATTAGTCTGACAAATTCAATCCAGGTACCCTAATATGATTCTATATTTTATTTACGAGGCGGGACCATGCGATTATTAGATCTTCCATTTACTGACTCGGATGGAGCATCACTGCTTTGCCGTCGCGCCGTCATTAATCCCAAAAAAACTAATTACCAGTCCTTCCAGTAGCCAATTTTATAGCTAGATAATTACGATAAAATTTTAAGTATTTTCATGGAATTTTATCGTTCAATTTTATTTCTGTATTGCTGCTCTCATCAGATAGACTCAAAGACGTCACACCGTCTGATGAAACTTCTACACTTACCCCCCCACAAGATAACGTCATATCAGCTTGTCCGGTAGTACTATCTATACAGATTTTACTTTTCAGTTTACATGAATTTTCATTTTCTTTATCGTCAGAAGCGGGCGTAGGTGGCGTATTAGAAGTAGATATATCAGAAGTAGATGATGGTGGTGGTGGAGGCGAGTCAGAACCACTTACAGAGGACTGTACAAGTTGCGAGAAAGATTTAATTGGTACTGTTTCAATTTTTATATCATGATATATGGGAAAATCGTATTTAACAGCAATCTTGTCAAGTATGTAGTCAATTTCATCGATTATCTTTTTTTTATCTAATTGCCTTTGATAATTATTTAATGCAGCAGCACAGCTGTGTATTTTTATGTTCTTAGTAAAGTTTTTTAACTCTTGGCTAAGCATATAAAAAGACCTGATATTTTCTTTGGTTCCTATAATCCTACTGCCACGCAAGTCAATACCATTGATTTTGAACTCACAAACACTGAGAGGTGGTGCTGTATCTATAATGTAATTATCATGAGCTTGTAAACTTTTCGAAAAAAGCATAAATAGAAATATGGATAAAATAACTATTTTTTCATCCATTCCTATATCATTGCGGTTTCCTCCCTTGATCTTTAATTTCTTATTTCGCTCTACTTCCAATATATCACTCATAGTCTCCTCTTACCTTTGATCGTAGTGACTAAATCTACCTAATCACTGTCATCTTAAACTTGCTTTAACTTAATTCGATAATATTTAGCGGCCCATGCACAGGATTATGATGAACAATAGCAAATGATTTTTCCGCTGACTCATTTGTTATAAAGCCATATCATGCCCGCCTGAATATCATATAGTGAGGCTTGAGAATAACATTTACTTGAGGAAAGCTCTAGCAACAAAATGAAGTTGCCAGTAATCAACTCAGCTGCCACATAACTTTAGTGATAGTATGCTAAATATTGAAGCAAAAAGCCTACGTTTTTACGCAAATTTTTTACTCCTTCTCGGAGTAAATATTTGCCGGCTATGCTGAAAAGAGCGAGCCTTCGGTTTAAATTAAACAAATCAAAGCTTTAGCTCTTTGGATTTATAATGCCTCTGATTCTAACCGATCAAAAAACTTTTTTTTCTAGTCTAATTTTCCTTCCGTCGCTTTCAACCTATGAATATTAGAAACCTAAACATCATAATTAACACCTAACTCTTAGTTCAGCTGCAGTCCTGATTGGAGTCAGAATTGCGCTATGGAGCCTGGGAGGCAGTATCGTTAATGCACTAGTAAAACCCGGCTCCTAACAGTGGTACTTACGGATGACTGGCCCGTGTTTTTATCAACGTTTATTGCAGGCACTTATAGATTCGTCCAGCTCATCAGGATGATGAGTCGATAGATCTTTGTGCACCCATGTAAAGTTTAGGAACTTAGCCCCAGAAACTTCACCGACAATGAACGGGATAACCGAGGCACTCTCGCTATGAAGAAATTGCTGATTACCGTTTAAGGTCACGGCAACGGCATTCATGTTGGTATCAATGGTGAGAGACAGATTATTCACTATGCCTGGAACCGAATGGTCCGCTGCCGCGCCATAAATATTATAGTCTGCGATTTCCATGATTCTTTTAATGACGTCCGCTTGCCGTTGTTGATGCTGGGCATCAGGGTCTTCTACTAAGAGTATATCGATAAGATCTGGATCAATGCTGATCCATTGCATGCGGCCTGCAACAATCACTAAGACATGGTTTCCTACGACGAGGAGCAATTCTGGCTGAGGGGAACCATCCCCAGCATATTCAGGCTTCGGCATAAATTGCATATTTAGGGTTGAAGTGGCACCGTCAATGTCAACGTCTTGCCTTTGCCAATACAGCGGACTGGTTTGACTGGCACAGGCGTCAGTACTCGAGGCCTGCCAGTTGACGAGGTTAGATTTGTCGTCAGCCACATCTCGTAGTATGAGGCCTGCGAGTTCCCAAGCAGCGAGGGCGTTATCCGGCCACACGCTGAGGCTAGCGAAATCGACATCATAAGCTTGTGCACTAATGAGCAAGCCCTGATCTTGGTGACTCGAGCTTGACGGACCTATATTGCTGTCCATCAGCATCACCTCCACTCCGTTCACCATCATGAGGGCACGCCTTCGCTGCGACATAGAATCTTCGCAGGAGACAGAAATGTGGTTCCATTTGTTAGACAAGATCGGGGTCTGGTTTGGCTGTTCCTGCGAGAAACACTGAGCTCTTCCCTCATCACACTGCGCGCAAATATCAAAGCCAGTTAACTCGGTTTTAGCATCATACCTGTATTGATAATCATAATCGGTCTGCATGATGGGTTGCAGCCAAATAGCCAAATCTTCATTCTGTTTGTTGCGCCATATCACCAAAGGTTGTTCTGACGTATCAGTTGTTCTCGATGGTTGGTTCACTCTAAACCAAAACCGAATAGTTCTATCTTGTAATTCTGGTTGGTTCGGTGCAAAAGAATTGGCCGAATAAGGGGTTAACGGCGAAACATCAAAAAACGGGTCGGGGTAAAACAGCGTGGTCCCTTCGCTAAGGGCTGTTGCGCCTTCACTGCTATCAGGGGCTTCCTCTCGTATTTTTTGTGGTGCTTGGTCGCCGGTGTATTGCATCTCGCCCTCGAGTGTTGGCACCCCATAGTGCCGACTCACCACCATATTGTTAGCCAAGTCTATATCAAGACGGCGTTCATAGTAGGGTGAGGTACGGCGAAGGTTTGCGACTTCGTCAGCTGTCAATTCATGGGGAAAAAACTCGATTGACGCGGTTGAGGTGTTGTTGTGACTCGCATAAACGCTGTGAGTGATATGGCCATTGCCACCTTGATGTTCGCCCATTAGCTTGCCGTCAACATACAGTGCAGTACGGCTCGCGTATTGCGTATCGTTACAGGTCAGTGCAACCATATGCAATATAGGCTGTTGTTTTGGGCAGGCAAGAGTGTCAGTAGAAAAGTAGTTGTCTTCCCAATCATTTTTATTCCGGCAAGTGGCTTTGGACACCGCAGATTCTGCTGATACTGGTGGGGTACAAATTTCGCCAGCACCACAGTTCCCGCATAACAATCCTGCTTCGTTTAAGAAAATACCATGAGAGTAGCCTGCGGACGTCTCTCCATGTTCGTCTAGCCAGACACCGGGTTTATTGCCATAGGCCCAAAGAACCATTGAACTGGCGTTTTCAAGGTGGTGAGTGCCGGATATGGCGACCGTACCATTAATAACATCTTTACCTAAAAATGAATCGAGGTGTTGTGGTCGATAGTCAACATTGAACCGTTTGGGTAGGGAATTACTCAGTTGCCTTTCACCAGCCTTAACTGTTAGATAAGGTTGAGCGAGATTTTCGGTGCCAGCACATCCCTGTTCCTGCTGCGTATTCCAGAAAGACAGCGAATGCAAATAGCCAGAAAATGCTCTGGTTGAACTAGGGGTGCTGTTGCCAATCCGCCAAAGATGGGGAGTGCCATCGGTCAGGGCTGGTGCCACATCGCGGGAGCGCCTTGCAGTTGCCACATTTTCTCCGTTGATACAGAGGTGTACCTCTTTTTCGTTGGCGATGACAGCGATGTTTTGCCAACGGTCTACCATGATCTTGCCACCACAGAGAGACGTACCCAGTGACGGTGCTTCTAGGCAGAGTGCTTGAGCATTGTTGATATAGAGGTGGTCAGCTTTGCTGACAGGAGTGGTGGCCAATCTGGCGGACCAGAGTCCCATAGATGGTCCATGTTCTGAATGCAACGGTCGCAGTGCTAATTCAATAC
>JANQMK010000300.1 GCA_028280085.1 Pseudomonadales bacterium | reverse complement strand
ATATGGTGGGACTATTCATCAGTTCTCTACCATTGCGTGTGAGGGTTGATGGTGCCCAGCAATTAGTTACTTGGTTAAGTGAATTGCAAGACCAAATGTTGCAACTTCGTCAGTACCAGACATCTTCATTGCAAAGTGTGCAGGGTTGGAGTCAGCTAAATAGCGGAGAGAATATTTTTAACACCCTTTTAGTTTTTGAAAATTATCCCCTTGATGACGTCCTATCAGGTGACAATCTTCCTTTAGAGGTAAAAAATGTCAAGACGTTTGAACAGACTAATTTTCCTTTGACTATTATTGTTGCGCCCGATAGCGCCATAAAGATTGATGCATCTTATGACGAATTGAGTTATACCAAGCGAGATGTGCTAAATATTCTCAGACATCTAAAAAATATCTTGCAAGCTATCGCGGAAAACGCGATGGTCAAGTTGCATGAAATCGATATATTAGACACTACAGAAAAGCAAAAAATTCTATTGGAGTGGAATGCAACCGCGGTAGAACAACCAGCGGCACAATGCATTCACCACCGTTTTGAGCAACAGGTGCAACAGCGTCCTAGTGCGGTGGCACTATTGCACAACAATGTCTCGATGACTTATGCTGATCTCAATCGAAGCGCTAATCAACTTGCTAATTATTTGTTGCTTCATCATATCGAGCCAAATGATCTAGTTGCCGTTTGTCTTGAGCGGTCGATCGATATGGTGGTTAGTTTCCTCAGTATTTTAAAGGTAGGTTGTGCTTATGTGCCGATAGACCCGGACTATCCAACATCTCGCATAGGCCATCTCTTGATTGATAGTCAGGCCAAGTTTCTGATTACACAGTCGCATTTATTGTCCCGAATTCCTGAGCATAATGCGCAAGTTTTGGCTATCGATTTACAAGAGGATGCAATATCTGATCAGTCCAGTGAGTTGCCGGATTTATCAAGCCAGTCTAGTGATAATATTTATGTTATTTATACGTCCGGTACCACGGGCAATCCGAAAGGTGTTGAAGTCATGCACCGGGGGGTTGATAACCTTTGTCGTTGGCATCAGCGCCTGTTGACAGTCAATGAAAATAGTCGTGGCACTCAGATCGCTAATATGGCTTTTGATGCTTGTGCTTGGGAACTTTGGCCTTATTTAACAGCGGGGGCGTCAGTTACTATTGTTGATCACGATACCATACTATCGCCTGAGTGGTTAGTGAGTCAGCTAGTGCTGCAACAAGTAACTCATTGTTTTGTACCTACTCCTATAGCGGAAGTGCTGATTGGACATGCTTGGCCGACCGACACAAAGTTACAGTACTTATTGACGGGCGGTGATAGATTAGTTGGTAAACCTACCAGCGATACGCCGTTTACGTTGGTTAATAATTATGGCCCAACAGAGGCTTCAGTTGTATCCACTTATTATCTTGTTGATGATGTTAAGACAACAGGTGCTCCTCCTATCGGCAAACCAATAGACAATGCGTTAGCTTATGTACTCGATCCTTACTTAAATCCGGTACCAGCGGGAGTAGACGGCGAGCTATATATTGGTGGTCATGGACTGGCGAAAGGTTATTTAAGACGCCCGGACTTAACTAAAGAAAAGTTTCTCGACAATCCATTTATCGCTAACCAACGAATTTATAAGACTGGCGATTTGGCCCGCTTTAGAGATGACGGTAATCTTGAATTTATCGGTCGTGCTGATGATCAGGTAAAAATTAGAGGGTATCGTATCGAACTTGGTGAAATTGAATCAGCAATTAATTCTCATGCGGCAATACGGGAATCCGTCGTTGTTATCAAACAGGATGAGCTCGGGGTTAAACGCTTAGTTGCCTATTATGTTTTAGCCCACGAAGATAAAACAGTAGAGAGGGCAACTCTAAAGTCTTATGTTGGTGAACATCTGCCTAGCTACATGATGCCATATGTTTTTGTCAGGTTGGATGCTTTACCTATTACGCCAAACGGTAAAGTTGACAAAAAAGCGTTACCTTATCCTGAATTTGTTAATGAGGTAGATTTTGTCGCGCCAAGAAATGAAACTGAAGAAGCGCTGGCAAATATTTTAGCAGAAGTACTGAAAATCAAACGCGTCGGTGTGTTTGATAACTTCTTTGAGTTAGGTGGTGATTCTATTATTAGTATTCAGGTGGTTAGTCGTGTCAACCGCTTGGGTATAGCTATTACGCCCAAGCTTATTTTTGATAACCACACCATTGCCGCCATTGCTAAACAAGCTGAGTCTACCCGGCTGCCAGTACGCGCTGAACAAGGCTTAGTAGAAGGTAGCAGTTTGCTAACACCGGTGCAAAGATGGTTTTTCGAACAAAAATTTATTAATCCCCACCATTGGAATCAAGCGCTGTTGCTCAATGTCGACGAGAATTTAACGGCCACGAACTTAAACAAAGCTGTCGAAGCGATAGTCCAGCAACATGATGCGCTGCGCATGCGTTTTACCTGGCGAGAGTCTGAGTGGCGCCAAGAGTACAATGGTAGTATCGATAGCGCCTATGCGAATGTTCTCCAAATCGACGTGACTCATGCTGCAGGGCAGCAATTGGCTGAGGTTATTGAAAAACACGCAACGGGTATTCAGGCGAGTTTGTCCATTGAACAAGGCCTGCTATTCAAGGTCGTGCTCTTTAATACGCAAATTGGACAACCCAACCGATTATTGCTGATTATTCATCACTTAGTGGTTGATGGGGTGTCTTGGCGTATTATTCTTGAAGATCTACAGTTGGCATGCCAGCAGAGTTGCAATGATGAAGTTATTAAATTGGGCGTTAAAACCAGTTCTTTACAACAGTGGTCTGAGTCTTTGCTTACACTTGCGAATAGCAAGGCATTACAATCTGAGGTCTCTTACTGGCAAGCGGTAGCTGAATCCCATATTAGCAAATTACCTTCGGCGGATTCAAAAGCAAGCCGAGCAGAACAGTATATTGAATCAGAGGTTGTGGCTTTAGATGAAGCGATGACGACGGTGTTACTACAAAAAAGTAACAAGGCGTATCGCACCGAAATAAATGATCTTTTATTAACAGCATTGAGTACTACCCTTGTCAACTGGATGAGGTCAGAAAACCCTACTATTGATTCAGCTTCGCTGAATTCCTCCACGCCTCATATTGGTGAATCTGAGTTTGCGGAAAATGGGTCAACCAAGTGTGGATTGGTGATCACTCTGGAGGGACATGGCCGAGAGTGGGTAGCTGACGATATTGATGTAAGTCGTACAGTCGGTTGGTTTACGACATTGTATCCGATTAACTTGTCGATTGATGGGCAAGACGATATCGGTAGTCGCATCAAATCGGGAAACGAGCAATTACGGGGTGTGCCGCGAAGAGGTATTGGTTATGGCTTATTGCGTTATTTTAATGCTCAAGCCGATGTTCGTGAATCGCTGGCAAAGATAAAACCACTGATTTCGTTCAATTATTTGGGGCAAACTGATACGACATTTTCAGCTAATAGTTATTTTAGTGCAAGCACTGAACTTTCCGGAGCGGGCATTGCTGATGAAAATCAACGATCACATTTAATTGATATCAGCTGTGTTGTCGTGGGTGGAAAGTTATCAATTAATTGGACTTTTAGTACTGAGGTGTTTGAGCGGGAAGTTATACAACAGATTGCAGAGGCTTATAAAACTGAACTTGAGGCGATAATAAATCACTGTTCAACTCAGGGCGTAGGTGGGTACACAGTAACTGATTTCCCGTTGGCTAACTTGTCCCAGCATGGGTTAGATGAGATTGTTAAGCACATAGGCGTTGATCATGTAGAAGATATCTATCCGCTATCGCCATTGCAGGAAGGTATGTTTTTTCATACTCTACTTGAGCCTAATTCTGATGTCTACTTTGAACAGATCCATTGTTGTCTCAGAGGACCGCTAGATCTAGTTTGTTTTAAAGCAGCATGGCAAAAGTTAGTTGAAACACATACGTTATTACGCACTACTTTTGTTTTAGACGGTACAACACGTCCACTTCAGGTAGTGCACGCTCATCGAGAAGTTTCTCTTGATTATCAAGATTTCCGTCACATGAGCACGGCTCATTGTAGTGAAGCGTTAGCTGAATTTCTAGCAGCTGACCGTCAGTTGGGGTTTGATCTTGCTGAAGCTCCTCCCATGCGCTTGTCAATTATTCACACGGCGGAAGAACGTTTCGCCTTAGTTTGGAGTTTTCATCATATTCTACTTGATGGTTGGTCTCTATCTTTGGTCTTCAATGAGGTATTTAATGTTTACGAAAGGTTAGTTAAGGGAGAGCAGCTAACAAACATTAAAGCTATTGAAAAATATCGGGTTTTTATCGAGTATCTTGAGGGCCAAGATAAAGATCAGGCCGAGAGTTTTTGGCGTGATTATCTGGCTGGCTTTGATAGTCCGGTGGTGGTGCCAATGGCCAAGCCACGCAAGCTGAGTGATACAGAGCAATGCGCTGAATATGATTCGAGTAAAGTAGTACTGTCGGTAGAAAAAACTAAGACCTTGCAATCATTTGCTAAATCGCATCATCTGACATTAAACACTATCACCAAAGGTGTGTGGGGGCTCTTGCTCAGTCATTATTGTGGTGAAAAGGATATTGTTTTTGGCGTAACAGTTTCGGGGCGCCCGCCAGATTTACTGGGGCATGAAGAGATGATCGGCTTATTTATCAATACACTACCATTGAGAGTGCAGATTGATGAATCACAGCCATTAGTGGACTGGTTGACGGCATTACAAAATCAGCAGAGTCAACTTATTCAATATCAAACTTCTTCGCTGTTGGATATTCAACGTTGTAGTGAATTAGGTAGTGAAACCAGTTTATTCGACACTTTGCTGGTTTTTGAAAATTATCCAGTGGGCGATAAGTTGTCTGGGCAAGAGCGTGCATTGTCGATTGATAATGTACAAATGATTGAACATACCAATTATCCCATTACATTAGTCGTGTTGCCAGGTGATGAGCTGACTATTGAAGTCTCTTATGATACCAAATGCTATAGTGCTGATACTGTTAATCGGATTTTAGGCCATTTTACTGTGTTATTTGATGAAATAACGGCTGGCGCTGAAAAACCGTTAACAGAACTTGCCTATCTAACGCACGGAGAAAAGCAGCAATTATTGATAGATTGGAAGGGGACAGACTGTATTTATCCAAGAGATAGCCTGGTTCATGAGTTGTTCGAACACCAGGTGGAACTTGCACCAAATGCTGTTGCACTAGAGTGGGGTAAGGACTCTTTAACCTACAATGAACTGAACCAGAGGGCTAATCAGTTAGCCCATTATTTGCAAAACTATGGCGTTACGCCGGGTGGTTGTATTGGTATTTGTGCAGATCGTTCCTTTGACCTCATTACGGGTATTTTAGCGATTCTTAAGTCAGGAAATGCTTTTGTGCCGCTTGATCCTGGTTATCCGCAAGATCGATTGCAGTACATGCTTAATGATACTAATGCACATATCGTGCTAGCACAACAAGAGCTAACCCATTCTTTACCAATATTTGAAGGGGTAAGTGTTATTGCTCTAGAGAGTGTTTATGGCTTGGTGTCTGAGTACTCAACTGAAAATATCAGCTTATGCGATGGCATTAGTCCACTAAACTCATGCTACGCCATGTATACCTCTGGTTCTACGGGCAAACCAAAAGGTATCGATGTTGTTCATAGAAATGTGGTGAGGCTAGTTAAAAATACTAATTTTGCTGTGTTAGATGCCGATCAGGTTATGCTGCAATATGCCCCCATTTCCTTCGACGCGTCAACGTTGGAAATATGGGGTACCCTTTTAAATGGCGGTAAACTCGTTATTTGCCCTGCAGGCATGATGAGCCCTGCTAGTCTTGGTGAAGTCATTCAACAGCATGGTGTTAATATTCTTTGGTTAACAGCAGCTTTATTTCATCATATGGTAGAACATTCTATAGATAGTTTTAAGGGGGTTAAGCAGCTGCTGGCCGGTGGCGATGTATTGTCGCCCGCTGCGGTTAAACGCGTATTGGATGAGATCGACGGTATTACTATCATTAATGGCTATGGTCCTACTGAAAATACTACTTTCACTACCTGTTATTCAATGACGGATTCAGCGGCGGTGAGGGATACAGTACCAATTGGCAGACCCATTAATAACACGACCGTTTACATATTAGATGGCGCTATGTCGCCGGTGCCTGTTGGCGTTCCTGGCGAGGTGTATACTGGTGGTGATGGCGTTGCAAATGGTTATCTCAATTTACCGGTGCAAACAACAGCATCTTTTATAAAAGACCCGTTTAGTGATAATGATACTGCAAGATTATATAAGACCGGAGATTTAGCCTATTTTACTGATGAAGGCATTATTGAGTATGTCGGTCGGGTTGACAAGCAGATCAAGATTCGGGGATATCGTATTGAACCAGCAGAAATTGAAGCCGCACTTAACGATATAGCGGCCGTTGGTGAAACTTGTGTTATGGTGCGTCAAATTGACACCGAGAAACGCTTAGAAGCCTACATTGTTTTTCGACCTGACCAAACGTTGACAGTCGATCAACTTCGAACCGAATTAAAGAAACGGTTGCCCGATTATTTAATGCCGTCGGTCTATATGATACTGGATAGCCTACCTGTAACGGACAATGGCAAAGTCGACCGAGCAGCTTTACCAGAACCAACCACTGCTGATATGGTAGGTGCTGAATATGTTGCGCCGAGTACTGCGTTAGAGAACGAATTGTGTCGTATTTGGCAAGATATTTTAAAGTTAGAAAGAGTAGGGGTTGAAGACAACTTCTTTGAATTGGGAGCTAATTCAATCTTAACGATGCAACTTCAAGCAAGATACAAGGAAGACATGGGCGCCGATTTGCCACTAAAGTCTCTATTTGTATGCCCGACAATAAAAGAACATGCAAATTTAATGAGTATCTTGCTGGATACTACATCAGACGATGACATAGATGAAGACTATACCAGTGGTGTAATCTAGAGACTATTTTTGCCGACAGATTAGGGATATTTTCTGCAATATTAGGGTGTAAAACTAAAGGGTATAAAACTGATGACGACTGAAATAGTGACACCAGGTTCATGTGGGACTGAGATGCACGCTTGTACTCCCGAACTTGAAAGAGTAGCAAGCCTAGAACAAGAAATAAAAGAGGTCCATCAATATTTAACTGGGAGTAAATGGCAGCAAGCTAAGTATTTGCTAAAACGACCATTTCAAAAACATTATTTTACCAATCCTCCAGCCTGGCGTGTGTTTCTCCGAATGGGCAGCGCTAAGAGACGTGTTGTGCCCAGTTTCACCGCGACGGGGGCGATTCGCTCTGGTACAACTACACTATCAAATTATATTATGCAGCATC
>JANQMK010000272.1 GCA_028280085.1 Pseudomonadales bacterium | reverse complement strand
CGGAAGGCTTACAAATACTGGGTATTAAGGCTGAGCCCACGCCAGATGGCATTGTGATTCAAGGTGGTCAGCTGGGTGGCGGTGTCATTGACAGCCATGGCGATCATCGTATCGCGATGTCGTTTGCCATGGCAGCGCTCAGGGCGAATGATGTTATAACTATTAAAGATTGTTCTAATGTTGCCACGTCGTTTCCTAACTTTGTTGATATAGCTCAGGCTTGTGGTGTAGACATTGGCGTTATTAGTCAGTAGTTGAGTGGGATTAGTTGCTTGGGGTTAAGAGGTATTTACCCCCCCTAGTATTATTAGCTAAATAACCTGATAAGCCGTGGCAGAGTAGGTATGCTAGATCGCAGTGAAAAGCGCTGCTGTCTGTTGTAGCACAACAAATAGAGTAAATGATGGGGTGTTAAGGATGTGGCATAAGGGAGTTGAGCACTCACCGATAATAATAACTATTGATGGCCCTGGCGGTTCTGGCAAAGGCACAATAGCTCGCTTAACAGCCAGCTCATTGGGGTTTCATGTGTTAGACAGCGGGGCTCTCTATCGACTCACTGCCCTTGCAGCGCAGAATCGACAGGTTGATCTTGCTGATAGCGCTGCAGTAGCCAAGATAGCAGAAACACTTGATGTAGAATTTGTCTCCGGGGAATGCCAAAAGTCGTCTAAAATTATTTTAGATGGGCATGAAGTGACCCACGCTCTACGTACCGAACAAGCTGGGGAGGCGGCCTCCAAAGTGGCAGCCATACCCTTAGTGCGCCAAGCGTTGTTAAAGCGGCAGCGCGACTTTGCCGTAGCCCCTGGTCTAGTGGCTGATGGGCGTGATATGGGCACAGTCGTGTTTAGCGAGGCGCTGTTAAAAATCTATTTAACAGCTAGTGTGCAGATAAGAGCCGAGAGGCGCTACAAAGAGTTGAAAGAAAAAGGGGAATCTGTTAGTCTCCCGCAGCTTTTTGATGAAATAAAAGCCAGAGATGATCGAGATATGGGCCGTTCCGTCGCGCCTCTCAAGCCGGCAGATGATGCGGTAATAATCGATAGTTCTAGGCTATCCATCGAAGAAGTCCTCGATCTTGTTTTGGGTGAGTATCACAAAGCAGTATCCACTAAATCATTGTGATCTGCTCTGTGGTCGCTGTTGTAGGCCGTATTTATAAAACCCTGGAACTACTGAGAGAGTAAAATTAAGCATACAAATAGGTTGGCTAGCGACTAATTGATCCAGTGTAGAGTTAGTTGCGAGCTGTAACGTCAGGCTGGCCCACATAAACTGGTTATGTGGAGACATACGATAGGTAACTAGTAAGCTTGCCGCTTAGTTACTTATATTGAATGAAGGTATTAACATGAGCGAAAGCTTTGCAGAGTTATTTGAAGAAAGTTTAAAAACTATCGATATGACCCCCGGTTCTATTGTCACCGGTATTGTTGTTGATATAGACAACGATTGGGTAACCGTCCACGCTGGCCTGAAGTCTGAAGGCGTTATTCCTAAATCTCAGTTTGTTACCGAATCCGGTGAGCTCACTATTAATGTTGGCGATGAAGTTCAAGTAGCCTTGGAAGCTGTTGAAGATGGCTTTGGTGAAACCCGGTTATCGCGTGAAAAAGCTAAGCGCGCTGAGTCATGGAAAGAGCTTGAGCAAGCGTGTGAAGCTGAGGCAGTCATTAAGGGTGTTATCAATGGTAAGGTTAAAGGTGGCTTCACGGTTGATGTCAACTCAATACGCGCTTTCCTTCCTGGTTCTTTGGTAGATATACGTCCCGTCAGAGAAACTGCTCATCTAGAAGGTAAAGAGCTCGATTTCAAAGTTATTAAATTAGATCAAAAAAGAAATAATGTTGTTGTATCTCGTCGCGCGGTATTAGAAGAAGCTAATAGTGCTGAACGTGATGCCTTACTGTCTACATTGCAAGAAGGTATGGCAGTTAAGGGTGTTGTGAAAAATCTAACCGATTACGGTGCTTTTGTTGATCTTGGTGGTGTTGATGGCCTGCTTCATATCACTGACATGGCATGGAAGCGTATTAAGCACCCAGGAGAAATTGTCAACGTTGGGGATGAAATTGACGTTAAAATTCTTAAGTTTGATCGCGACCGCAATCGCGTATCACTTGGCTTAAAGCAACTGGGCGAAGATCCATGGTTAGAAATTAAGAACCGTTATCCCGAAAACATGCGCGTTAAAGCTGTTGTGACCAATCTTACTGATTATGGCTGTTTTGCCGAGTTAGAAGAGGGTGTCGAAGGGTTGGTGCATGTATCTGAAATGGATTGGACCAACAAGAATGTTCACCCTTCTAAGGTGGTTAATGTTGGCGACGAAATTGAAGTTATGGTGCTTGATATTGATGAAGAGCGCCGTCGCATTTCGCTGGGTATCAAGCAATGTCAACAAAATCCATGGGATGGTTTTGCCGAACAGTATGCTAAAGGTGACAAACTTAAAGGCACTATTAAATCGATCACAGACTTTGGCATCTTTATCGGCCTTGACGGTAATATTGATGGTTTGGTTCATTTATCTGATATCTCTTGGCATGAAGCAGGCGAAGAAGCTGTGCGGCAATATAAAAAGGGTGACGAGATTGAAACCACTATCCTTTCAATTGATCCTGAGCGAGAGAGAATATCTTTAGGCATTAAGCAGCTCGAGGCTGATCCTTTTTCTGAATACGTGACTGAAAATGATAAAGGTACAATCGTTAAAGGTGTTGTCAAAGAGCTGGATGCAAAGGCTGCTATTATTACCTTGGCGGATGATGTTGAGGGCACACTGAAGGCATCTGAAATTAGCCGAGATAGAGTTGAAGATGCTCGTAATGCACTAAAGGAAAGTGAGGAAGTTGAAGTAAAGATCATTAGTGTTGATAGAAAGAACCGACTGATTGGCCTTTCAATCAAAGCAAAAGATGTTGATGATGAAAAAGAAGCCATCAAAGAACATAAGAAGCAACAGGAGCCTGTTACTCCGGCAACCATTGGCGATTTAATTAAAGCGCAAATGGAAAATAAGGATGAGCCGTCTGAATAAGGCAAATCTCTGAAAACTGGGTAGAGCTTTATTGAGCACTAGATGTGATAAATAGTAGTTAAGTGTATAGGTGGTTTTTTATTCTTCAGTAGTTCTTTATCTTAGGTTATTTAAACCTTAAAGCTTATTAAGCTTAATAATAAATAAAGCAGTAAAGCGAACCAATACATATTTGTTTTTGTATGAATGGGTTCGCTTTTTTTATCCTTTAAAAAAAAGGCTTTACGCATTTTTGCTGGGTTTGAGCTAGACTAGCTATGTAAGGTACATGAACTAGGGAGTAGCTATGACGAAGTCCGAATTGATTGAGCGTATTTCATCCAGGCAAGATCAGTTATCGGCTAAAGATGTAGAGCTTGCTATTAAAATGATTATTGAGCATATGTCTCAATCATTAGCTTTGGGGGAAAGGATCGAAATACGTGGGTTTGGCAGTTTTTCTTTACATTATAGAGCCCCGCGTAAAGGCCGTAACCCTAAGACAGGTACGTCCGTAGATCTTTCCGGCAAGTATGTTCCGCATTTTAAACCGGGCAAAGAGATGCGTGAAAGAGTTAATGAAAGCATGCTGCGTGCACAATCTCCGCTATCTGGTTAAAACTCTTCGCTACCTCTTTTACCTCTGATCAATGGTTTAGAAGTATTTTAAGCCGATTGTCATCTATCGAACATCTATCCACGTTGTACAATATGTTTATATATATTTAGCTATATAAAATAAACGAGAGGTATTGTCGGTGTGAGTGTAAATACACCGCTTGATAGGATTGTTAGTGTATAATTAATGATAATATTGTGCAGTAATAGCCGGTGGTTTGTTGGCTAGCTTTTCTCGATTAACAAATTTCTATTATCTATTGCATTTGTAGCGGCATAGACTTAGGGTCATGCCGTTTTTTTATATTTATTGGTTGTCTAGCACTATGCAAATATTGGTTTGATACAGATAAAGGTCAAACCAAATGTGATGAATACGAGGAGCATTAAAATTGAGCAGAATGTTGTATATTCCCTATGCCATATTATTGGTATTTTTTCTCTTTTTAGGTGTCATGTTTGCTGTGCAGAATCCAACGGAGGTACCACTCGAGCTATTTGGCTACTCTTTTGCCGCTGATTCAGTATCTCGCTGGGTTTTAGCTGCGTTAACCATCGGCGCATTATTAGGTATTTTCTTGAGTCTACCCATGGTCTGGAATGCTAATGGAAGGGCATCTCGTCTCCAAAAACGGCTAGAGAGCTGTCAAAAAGAACTGGATAAGTTGCGGACTACACCATTTAACGAGAGATAGTTAATGTCTGATATGTGGCTATTCGCGCTGTTGCTGATTGCCGTAGCCATCGGTTGGTTGATGGGGCGTTATGGGCGTGCTGGTGCGACTAAAAATACTAACGAGCGAATTGCCGGAGAGTTACCAAAAAGTTATTTCCGCGGGTTGAATTATCTCATTAATGAGCAGCCCGATGGGGCAATTGATACTTTTGTTCGCGCGTTGGATGTCAACAGCGAGACTCTTGAGACCCACATTGCCCTAGGCAACTTGTTGCGCCGTCGAGGTGAGGTTGATAGAGCCATTCGGGTACACCAGAATCTACTAGCGCGACCACGTTTAAGCCAGGAGCAATTACATCAATCTCAACTTGAGTTAGCTAGAGATTATATAGCAGCTGGATTACTTGATCGGGCGGAGCGTCTGTTACTTGACTTGATTGAAGTTTCTGTCGAGCAGAAAACAGTGTGCTTAAAACTGTTAATTGAAATCTACCGTGACGAGCGAGAGTGGAAGAAAGCGATTAATGCCGCTAATAGTTTGAGTAGCAAGTTGTCGCTCAATAACAAAAGGAACAACGAGTTTAGTGTACCACTTGCCCATTTTTGTTGTGAAATTGCTGAGGAGGCATTGCGCAAACAAGACTACCATGAAGTCAGAAAGCAGGTTCGGCAAGCGTTAACGTATGACGGGGGATGTGTTAGGGCTAATCTGCTGTTAGCCACATTAGAATACAATCAAGAGCAATATGCTAAGGCTTTGAAAACGCTGCATCGTATTCCACAACAAAGTCCCGATTTTATACTGGAGAGCATTGAGCTTGTCGCAAAGTGTAGTGACAAGTTAAATGACGCCAGGGTATTACAACGATATATAGAAAAGTGCTTTGATGTCCATAAAGGAATCGACTCGCTTTTGCCGTTTACCGATGAGCTAATGCGAGTTCAGGATCAAGCCACTGTCGCAGCTTACTTAATTGACCAACTTAAAGAACGGCCCTCTATAAAAGGTATTAGTCACTATATCAGTTTACAGCTGCAAAAAAATACCTTAGAAGCGCCGCGTGATACATTGCAGTTTGTGAAAGAGCTAATTGATAAGCTCGTTCGCAATAGGCCTGCCTACCGTTGTAGACGATGTGGTTTTACCGGAAGCAAACTACACTGGCTATGTCCTTCTTGTAAAGAGTATGGCACCGTTTGTCGTATTGATAGTGATTAACATCATTATTATCGAATGACGCCGAATGGCTTTGCTCTTACCTTGGAAGACTTATTAACATAGGGTAATTTAATGACTGAATATAACTCTGCTATATCAACCGAGCCGAAGATTATTGTAGCACTTGATTATGATTCATCGCTTGCTGCTATTGCATTAGCAGAGCGGCTTAATCCTACCCATTGTCGCCTCAAAGTTGGTAAGGAGCTATTTACCCATTGCGGCCCTCAAATTGTTGATGAATTGCACAAGCTGGGCTTCGAAGTATTTCTTGATCTAAAGTTTCACGATATTCCCAATACGGTTCGTCACGCGGTCAAAGCAGCGGCCAAATTGAATGTATGGATGCTAAATATTCACTGTATGGGGGGGGGAGCGATGATAAAAGCGGCGAAAGAAGAAATTGAATCGTTTGGTAAAAACGCCCCACTGTTGATTGGGGTAACAGTATTAACAAGTATGTCACAAGCACAACTAAAGCAACTTGGCTTTAATAATAGCCTGCATGATACCGTGCAGAATTTGGCAAATATGGCGTATGACGAGGGTTTAGATGGTGTGGTTTGTTCTGCACAAGAAGTGTCATTTCTACGTAACGCGTTCGCTTCACCTTTTCGTTTAGTAACACCTGGCATACGTCCCAGCTGGGCTAAATCAGATGATCAGCATCGTATAGTCACACCATGCGATGCTTTGCAAATGGGGAGTGACTATTTGGTTGTAGGGCGTCCAATAA
>JANQMK010000244.1 GCA_028280085.1 Pseudomonadales bacterium | reverse complement strand
CACCATGGGCAACAGCTACTGGCAAATGTGAACCCGCCATATCACGAAAAAAGATTGAACTACTTGATTGAACTTTTTGTAGTACAACTCTCGCTTCGAATTGCTCAGATAGATTGCGCACAAATTGAGGCCACAAGGCTGCACCTGGAATCAACTGTTTCAAACGCGCCATCATTTGACAGCCATTACACACCCCTAAACTAAACGTATCTGTTCGATAGAAGAACGCCTCGAACTGATCTCGCGCTCTCTTATTAAAAAGAATGGTCTTCGCCCAACCTTGGCCGGCACCGAGTACATCACCATAGGAAAAACCACCGCATGCAGCCAATCCCCTAAAATCAGATAAATCGATACGGGCTGTGAGGATATCACTCATGTGTACATCAACGGCAGCAAACCCTGCGCGGTCGAAAGCAGCTGCCATTTCAGATTGCCCATTGACACCCTGCTCTCGCAAAATAGCAACCTTCGGTCGAATGCCGGTATTGATGAACGGCACACAGATGTCATCATCAGGTTCATAGGTAAGACTAGCAGATAAGCCCGGATCGTCAGTCGCTAGTAGTTGACTATACTCTTGATCAGCACACTCTACGTTATCGCGCAACCGTTGTATGTGGTAACTGGTTTCCGCCCACAATCGATGTAAAATAACACGTTGTTCACTGAACAATGTTTTGTCAGCCTGCACAATTGTAATTAAGTCACTGGCGTCTAGCTGTGCAATCTCGGTGACACTTAAAGCAGGACTAACGCCAGAAAAAATATCTTTCACACTAGCAAGATCGTTACGCTTAACTTGTAAAACGACGCCCAGTTCTTCATTAAATAGTACTTCAAACACAGGTTGGGAAAAATCATCTAATACAATGGATAGGCCAGTATGACCAGCAAACGCCATCTCGAGTAAACTGACAAGTAAACCACCATCAGAGCGGTCGTGATAAGCCAGGATTAAATCACTAGCCATACATCGTTGCAGGGCCGTAAAAAATGATGTAAGGTTTTCCGCAGAATTAACATCAGGCCCACTGTCACCTAGCTGGTTATAAACCTGAGCAAAACAGGAACCGCCCAAACGCATGTCACCATTGGCCAAATCAACCAAGACCAACACAGTTTCACCCTGGTCTGTACGCAGTTGAGGCGTTAATGTTTTACGCACATCTTCCACTGGCGCAAAAGCCGAAACAATCAATGACAAAGGCGCGGTAACACTTTTTTCTTCGCCATCCTGCCAGGTTGTCCGCATAGACATAGAATCTTTACCGACCGGAATAATGATGCCTAACTCAGAACACAGTTCCAAGCCAACCGCTTTAACGGTATCGTAAAGATTTTCATCTTCGCCAGGATAACCCGCCGCGGCCATCCAATTTGCGGATAACTTTATATCAGACAACTTGCTGACTTTGGCCGCCGCAATATTGGTAATCGCTTCCCCGACCGCCATTCGCCCAGACGCCGGCGCATTAATTAAGGCAAGCGGCGTACGCTCACCCATGGCCATCGCTTCTCCATAGTAGCTGTCATAGCTTGCTGTAGTCACCGCAACATCGGCGACAGGTACCTGCCAAGGACCTACCATTTGATCCCGTGCTACCATACCGGTTATCGATCGATCCCCAATAGTAATTAAAAAGCTTTTACTCGCCACCGTCGGCAATCGTAAAACACGCTCAATCGCATCCTTCAAATCAATATTTGAAAAATCTATCGGCTGTCGGCTCACGTTAACCCGGTTGATATGGCGATGCATCTTGGGCGGCTTACCGAATAAAACCGACATCGGTAAATCCACCGCTTTATTATCAAAATGCTGATCATGTAAAACTAAATGGTGCTCTGCCGTCGCCTCTCCAACAACAGCGTAAGGACAGCGTTCACGCTGACAGATGGCTTGGAATACCGACATATCTTGTGGATTGACCGCCAGCACATAGCGTTCTTGCGATTCATTACACCAAATTTCTAACGGCGACATACCGGGTTCATCATTAGGTATCTGCCGCAACTCAAATCTACCGCCCGTGCCACCATCTTTAACCAACTCAGGTAAGGCATTAGATAAACCGCCAGCACCGACATCGTGAATAAAAGCGATGGGACTATCATCTCCCATTTGCCAACAACGATCGAGCACTTCTTGACAGCGATGTTCCATTTCCGGGTTATCCCGTTGCACTGACGCGAAGTCCAAATCCTCATGGCTGTCTCCGGTCGTCATCGAAGAGGCTGCACCGCCACCTAAACCAATGAGCATGGCTGGGCCGCCCAACACAATCAACTGCGCGCCAACAGTTATTTTTTGTTGTTTAATGTGTTGTTCACGAATGTTACCCATACCACCTGCTATCATTATCGGTTTATGGTAGCCGCGAACTTCTCCGCCATGACTGCCGTGAACTAGTTGTTCGTAAGTGCGGAAATAGCCACTTATATTGGGTCTGCCAAATTCATTGTTAAATCCGGCACCACCTAACGGCCCATCCAGCATAATCTCTAGTGCAGAGACAATCCGTTGTGGTTTACCATAGTCAACCTCCCATTCGTGGGTAAAGCCAGGAATTTTCAAGTTAGATACGGTAAACCCCGTTAATCCAGCTTTCGGTTTGGAGCCACGACCAACCGCGCCTTCATCTCTGATTTCACCACCAGAACCCGTGGACGCACCGGGATAAGGTGCAATCGCAGTCGGATGATTGTGGGTTTCAACTTTCATTAAAATATGGATATCTTCTTCATGGTAGCCATATTGGGCTGTCACTGAGTCGGGAAAAAACCGGCCAGCGCTACTACCCAAAATCACTGATGCATTGTCGGCATAAGCACTCAGCACACCTAGACCATTAGCCTGTTGGTAGGTGTTTTTGATCATATCGAATAAGGAATGATGTTGCTCTTCGTCATCAATGGTCCAACTGGCATTAAATATTTTATGCCGGCAATGCTCGGAATTGGCTTGAGCAAACATCATAAGTTCAACATCAGTCGGATTTCGGCCCAGTGCGTTAAAACTATCTACTAAATAAGTTAACTCATCCTCAGCCAACGCGAGGCCCAAACTGACATTGGCTTCTTGCAAAGCACGAATACCTTCACCGAGTATATTAACGCTCGCCATCGGTTTGGGTTGTTCCACTAAAAATAATCGCTCTGCCGTCACGTAATCACGGGCGACAACTTCAATCATCCTGTCATGTAATTCAGCGGCAATTTCTAGGGCTTGCCCATCTAAAGGATGTAGAGATTGAATATAATAGGCAATGCCGCGCTCTAATCGACGCACAGTATTTAGACCGCAATTATGCGCAATATCGGTGGCTTTACTTGACCAAGGCGAGATAGTACCAAACCGGGGAAGTACCAAAAAAAGCTCACTAGCACTGTCAATATCCGATTCATTGTCAGCATATTTGGGCCCATAGTACAAAATTGTCTTTAACAGCTCGTACTGATCTTCACTTAGATCTTCAGCGACATCAGCAAAATGTACAAATTCAGCGTAAACGCTTTGGATAGCGGGAAATTTGGTGTGAAGAGTTTTAGTTAATTTATGGGTTCGAAATTCGGATAGTGCAGGCGCACCACGCAATATTAGCATCTGATAGGTTGGCCTCTCGTGTGAATGTTAAATGGCGAGTACATTAGCGCCAATTAGAACCATACGATATAAAAATGGCATTGTATTTTACTGAATTCCCTTGACAGTGAGAAGGTAAGGAACCGTTAGAAATAGATAATGAAGCAAAACTCTATTAGACTGACCGGTCTAACATAAGTGTCGTTTAAAAACAATCTAGTTCTTTACATTCCTGATGATATAATGACCATAAATTGGATATTTAAGTGTCCGTAAACAGCGATTTGTAGCAACAAATAGATAAGGCGGTATTAAGCCGATTGTAAAAGCACCAAGGCCAAGGAAAGCTCCATAACCTGATTAACGATAACGGAAGTAGGCAATCTAAAGCCCTATAAAAATGAAACAGCTAACTATACTACACTACTTTACCATGGCAATCTGCTTGCTCTGCCTATCAGGCTGCGAGCAGCGAAGGAGCACCGATGCCTCTATCGCTAACCAGGTAAATGCCTCTTCAGCACAAGCCAGCCTACCGACACTATCACTGCTAGAGACAATTAAGGCGAAGGGCCACATTGAAATTGCCTCGAGAAATGGTCCAACCACCTTTTACGAGGGACGTAATGGCCCAACCGGCTTTGAGTATCAATTGGCACAGCTGTTTGCCAAAGAAATCGGAGTCGGCCTGAAAATCAGTAATAGCAGCCCTTTACAAGACATCTTTGGCGGGCTCGAATCAGGTGACGTCGATATTGCCGCCGCTGGTTTAACGGTAACGCCAGCACGTAAAAACCGCGTTAACTTTTCACAAGCTTACTTTGACGTAACAGAACAACTCATCTTCCACAAATCAAATACTAAACCAAATTCTCCGGCTGACTTAGTTGGTCATTCTATTGTGGTTATCGCAGATAGTTCACATGCGGAAAGGCTTAGGCAACTAAAAACCACCTATCCTGAACTGACTTGGACCGAACAAAAAGATATCGAACCCATTGATTTGTTAGAGAAGATTGAAAATGGCGAATTTGAGTTTACTATTTTGGATTCCAATGAATTTATAGTTAACCGCGGGCTATACCCTAACGTACGAATCGGTTTTGACTTGTCAGAACCCCAACAATTGGCTTGGGCCCTGCCAAAGGGCGATGACGGTAGCCTAAAAGCGGCGGTCGACAATTTCTTTCAGCGCATCAACACTGACGGCACCCTGGAGCTGTTAAAAGAGCAATTTTATGGCCACTCCGTCGGTTTTACCCAAGTTAGTTCACGTACTTTCATGCGTAAGATGAAACGACGCTTGCCTAACTATATTGATGACTTTAAAGATGCTGCCAGTAAATATAATCTGGACTGGCAGCTGTTGGCAGCGATGGCATATCAGGAATCCCATCTCAATCCGCGGGCAAAATCTCCAACAGGGGTACGCGGTATGATGATGCTAACTCTCATTACCGCAAAAGAAATGGGGGTTAAAAACCGAATAGACGCCAAGCAAAGTATTTACGGTGGTGCCAAGTACTTCAATAAGATCATCAACCGTCTTTCAAAAGATATTAGCGATACCGACCGCACCTGGTTTGCACTGGCAGCATATAACGTTGGTTGGGGCCATTTGGGTGACGCGAGAATTATCACCGAACAACAGGGTGGTGACCCTAATAGCTGGCAAGACGTAAAACAGCGTTTACCATTATTACAGAAAAAAGCCTACTATAAAAAAACCCGCTACGGTTATGCTCGCGGTCAAGAGCCAGTCAATTATGTAAAAAACATCCGGCACTACTACAATTTGCTGGCCTGGTCAGAAATTCTTGAGCAGCGTCACTTGGCTTCACTCGACAGCCAATTACCTATCAAAAAAGTCAACTATGAAGTAGCTAAGGAACCGCTGTACAAATTGTCTTTGCTATAACTAAACTTGCTTGGACAATAAGCGACGTTCTCTAAAGAAACTGGACAACAGGTCACTGCATTCTTGTGCTAACACGCCGCCAACACAATCGACTTTATGGTTCAAAAAGCCCTGTTGAAAAAAATTGAGGTTACTTTCAACGACTCCTGCTTTAGGCTCCTTTGCACCATAGACTAAACGTTCTACTCGGCCATGCACTATTGCACCGGCACACATGACGCAGGGCTCTAAGGTAACATAAAGGACAGTTCCAGGATGTCGATAATTACTGGCCGTTAAACCCGCATCACGTAATGCTACAATTTCAGCATGAGCGGAGCAATCGTGGCGATTAATAGATTGGTTCCAACCCTCACCAATAATTTGCTGTTCGCGAACGAGTAATGCTCCCACGGGCACTTCACCATAGTCCCACGCTCGGCGGGCTAGCTCTAGCGCACGAGCCATCCATTTTTCATCATTAGACTGACTATCCATGGTAAGGTCCGCGTTAACAAAACTATTCTATTCGACGCAACTAACTATGCCGGTACTTAACATACCCGTACGTACTGGCATTTATTATTTAAGATTCCGGCCTTTGCCAGCCGCGATACGCAGTCGTAGCGCATTCAGTTTTATAAAACCTGCCGCATCCTGCTGATCATAAGCACCAGCATCATCCTCAAAGGTAGCAATATTCTCGTCAAATAAGCTATTGTCTGAGCGCCTCCCGGCTACCATAACATTTCCTTTGTATAGTTTTAAGCGAACCACACCATTGACCGCTAGTTGGGACTCATCGATCATCATTTGAAGCATCTGTCGTTCGGGAGACCACCAATAACCGTTGTAAATAAGCGACGCATAACGTGGCATCAGTTCATCTTTTAAATGCGCAACTTCTCTGTCCAGTGTAATCGATTCAATAGCCCGGTGAGCGCGCAACATAATAGTGCCGCCTGGAGTCTCATAGCAACCGCGTGATTTCATACCAACATAGCGATTTTCAACAATATCTAAGCGCCCAATACCATTATCACCACCCACTTTATTTAAGTGAGTCAGCACCTCAGCGGGAGACATCGCAATACCATCAATCGCAATAATGTCACCATGTTGATAGGTTAACTCAATTTCAGTTGGCTTATCGGGCGCATCCTCTGGCGCAACAGACCAACGCCACATATCTGCTTCAGCTTCAGTCCATGGATCTTCCAGTACACCACCTTCGTAAGAAATATGCAGCAAGTTAGCATCCATTGAATAGGGCGATTTATTACCGCGCTTCATTTCTACCGGAATATCGTGCTTTTCGCAGTATGCCAGTAACGTATCACGTGACGTCAATTGCCACTCTCGCCAGGGGGCAATGACCTGAATACCGGGCTTTAAAGCATAGGCGCCCAGTTCAAACCGCACTTGGTCGTTGCCCTTACCGGTAGCACCATGGGAAATGGCATCAGCACCGGTTTCGTTGGCAATTTCGATTAAACGTTTAGCAATCAGTGGTCGGGCTATAGAGGTCCCCAGCAGGTACTCGCCCTCATAAATAGCATTAGCTCGAAACATAGGAAAGACAAAATCTCGGACAAATTCTTCGCGTAAATCATCAATATAGATTTCCTTTACCCCAAGCAGTTGCGCCTTGCTCCGCGCCGGCTCCACTTCTTCACCTTGGCCAATATCCGCAGTAAAAGTGACCACCTCACACTGATAGGTCTGCTGTAGCCATTTAACAATGACCGATGTATCTAAACCACCGGAGTAAGCCAGCACTACCTTTTTGATGTCTGACATCATCTGCTCCACTCAATTCTTTTCGTGACAATTAGTTTCGGCCAGGCATTTTACAGCAAAGCGAGTCGGCTACAAAATATTAAGCGATTAGGCATACAACGTGTTGGCATATGACTTTTTAGACTATTTTTTATTCATATGATTCGTATTCAACACCGTCGTCTCGCTCTAGACGCAGTGTGACACGACGGTTGCGAGCACGGCCCTTGGCAGCCTTGTTAGTCGCGATAGGATAACGCTCACCGTGATAACGCATGGTGATATTGTCAGTGCTGACATCATTGTCTACCAGATACTGTGACACATGCTCAGCGCGCATTTGTGAGAGTTCAATGTTGTCATCCCTAGTGCCAACATTGTCAGTGTGGCCATCGACGAAAAACTGTTTGACCGTTTTATCAGCTTTGACATAAGTAATAATATCGTTAAGTTGTTTACGATGTTTAGCGGATAACTCGTATTTTCCAGAGCGAAACAAAATGACCGACCGTGCAATTTGATCAAAGTTAACCGGCAGTAATTTGGCTACACAGTCATTGTATTCTCGATAGATCGACTGGAAGTTAATAGAAGATAGTGAGACTTCCACCTTTTCCTGGTTGTCCTCATACCACGGTTGACGGGCAAATCGCGGCCTCATACCGTCCTTTAACCCTATCAACATACGAAAGGCCAATTTCTCATTCAATTTAATAGAATGTTGGGTATTGCGCACGTCAACCAACCCTAGATCAACAGCACGTACGCTGGGTTTCCATACCGGTGCATCAATAACCAGCGATGCCTTGCCCTCTTTCATCACTTCCCGTTTTGGCTCTAGGTAAAAAATCACCGGGTCGCCTGAGCGATGATAAAAAACAGCCTTACCATAATAAGGAACATCTTGGGTTAATTTGCACTCAAATACTGAAGATTCCAAACTCCAATGAGTATTAATCGATATCTTTGGGCTATAGTTAATCGCGATAGATTGTTTGGCAAACAATAACAGTAAAGTTGTTATAAAATAAAGGCTTACTGTATTAACTGCGCGTCCTGACATGCCAAATGGTCCGATTTAGTTAACGGGTGTAATAAAAACCCTACAACCCATATATCGGCAGCCAATCAGCGTTCTTTAGGGGTACCACCAGCAACGGGTTTTCGGTAGCATGCCGGCTGGGATGTCCTCAGGTCACAACGACATTCATGCTTTACCCTACTATGGCCTGATCAAACATGGCCTGTTATCAATGGCCTTAAAGAACAATCCTCGCAAAAATGCTAGGGAGTTAGGAATACCAATGGTACAAACGCTAGAAATAACACGGCCAGATGATTGGCACTGTCACTTAAGAGATGGCGAGGCACTAAACCTTACCGTTAAGGATATTGCTCGCTATTTTGGACGTGCGATTGTTATGCCCAACTTAACACCCGCCGTGACCACCACCGCTGCGGCACTGGATTATCGTGAAAGAATTCTAGCTCACATTCCTGCTGGCAAAGCCTGGCAACCGTTAATGACGCTGTATCTTACCGATAACACAACGCCTAAAGATATTAATCAAGCCAAGCAATCAGGCCATATTTACGGTGCCAAACTCTACCCAGCCGGCGCCACTACCAATTCGGCGGAGGGCGTTACCAACCTCAAGAACATCTATGACTGTCTTGAGACGATGGCACAAGTAGGACTGCCACTACTTGTTCATGGTGAGGTTACCGATAACACCATCGATATTTTCGACCGTGAAAAAGTTTTTATCGATACTCATCTAACATCACTGGCCGAACGCTTCCCCACCTTAAGAATAGTGCTAGAACATATCACCACAAAACAGGCTACAGAGTTTGTTAGATCAGCAAACAGTAATATCGCCGCAACTATTACCGCTCACCATCTACTCTACAACCGGAACCATATGCTAGTGGGCGGTATCCGTCCTCACTATTATTGCTTGCCCATTCTGAAACGCAGCAGTCATCAGACCGCCTTAATTGAAGCAGCTACCAGCGGTAATCCTAAATTTTTCTTGGGTACAGACTCTGCCCCCCACCCGACTGGTAAGAAAGAAACGAACTGTGGTTGTGCGGGCTGCTACACGGCAAATGCTGCTATAGAGCTTTATACGGAAGCGTTTGAACAAGCAAACGCGCTGGATAAACTAGAAGGCTTTGCTAGCTTCTTTGGCCCAGATTTCTATGGCCTCGACCGCAATTCAGACAACATTACCCTACAAAAAATCGACTGGACCCAGTCTACTGAATTAGTACTAGGTAATGGCGAAACAGTAACCCCGTTACGCGCAGGTGAAAAAATCACTTGGCAGGTTGTCGAATAGCAGCGAGATTATTTGTAGTGAAAGTAGAAGATAATAAACCCACTACCCCAATGGCAGAGCGCTTTCGCGGCTACTTACCCGTTGTTATTGATGTTGAAACAGGTGGCTTTAACGCTAAAACAGATGCATTACTCGAACTATGTGGCATCATCCCAACGATGAACCAAGACGGACTGCTCCAACCCGGCGAAACTATTTTTCACCATGTAATGCCGTTCGAAGGTGCCAATATTGAAAAACGCGCGTTAGAATTTACCGGCATTGATCCACATCATCCGTTTCGGCAAGCCATATCTGAAAAAGAAGCCGTCAATGATTTATTTACCAAAATTCGACAAGTCATGAAAACAGAACACTGCACACGTGCAATACTGGTAGCACACAATGCGACCTTTGACCATGGTTTTGTCACAGCTGCCGCCGATAGGAGTGCCATTAAGCGCAACCCGTTTCACCCATTCACGACCATTGATACCGCAAGCTTAGCCGCATTAGCCTACGGCCAAACCGTACTCGCTAAAGCATGTGAAGCAGCAAAGATTGACTTTGACCACGATGAAGCTCATTCTGCCCTTTATGATACGCAAAAAACTGCAGAGCTTTTTTGTCTAATCGTCAACAGGTGGAAAGCCTTAGGTGGCTGGCAGAATGAATTGCGTTAAACTCAGCGGTGTTAAAATACAATGATATTAAAATACAATGATGTTAAAAATAAGTGACGTTGATCAAAACTAGGATCAAGCCCAGTATCAAGACCAAGACCAAGACTAACGCGATAAGTACCAATGGCGGCAAATATTAATTAACACTAAGACTAACGATAATACTAACATTCTAACACACTAAAAATAGTTCAGCAGCGAACGTTATATAACTATTATGGTGTAACTATTGCAGATCAACCGCTAAAGCATCTCTGACATTAAGCGCGATTGCGGTAGCTGTCAATGTATAGTTAGGATGATCGACACCAATCTTTATATCACTACCGTTTTTTATGGCAGCTCGCACTTGGTTCGGTAATTCAAAACGCAAAAAGTGAACGGCTGACGTTTTACTACCGTCTTCACGTTTTAAATCTTCGTCAGCAATGGGGTAAACTGGCGCAGAGTCATCAACTAAAATATAGACTGTTTTTTCAATATCGATTAACTGAGACAGCTGCTGTCGGCGTTCATCCGGATTATCATACTCTAACATAAATGTGGCTTTTAGATTAGGACCATCGGGTATTAATGGGTTATACGCATCAAGTTCCTCCTGAATCCCCGCCGCATCAAATACCCTTTCAATACGCAACATCTCCTGTATCTGGTACTGAATAGTTTTACGATCTTCAAAATAAAGCCGAGCATTATCACCCAATGCTACTTGACGGTTCTTTTTATGACGCATCACTTCCGCCCGAAATTCATTGCGTCGATCAGAGTAACTTTCTAGCGACCATAAATCATCTCGACTTAATTTATTCATACTGTCATATCCTTCTTACACTTTTAGCACCTTACATGGACGCTGCCTGCCTCGGTAGCATAATACCTACAGATCATATGCCTTACGTAACAATGTCATGGGGTGCTCAGGTTTGTCAATTTGTGTTGATAGGGTCGCCAAGTGGCTTGCTGCCATGGGACAATCACTGGCAAAATAATCTGCGCCCGCCCCATCAATTTTTTTTACCACAGGTCTGGCAATCTTAACCGCATTATCATAACTTTCCTTTTTAACGGCATAAGTACCATCATGCCCTGAACAACGTTCCAACGCCTGTACCGTTGTATCCGGAACTAAGTTCAATATATCTCGGGTTTTCAAGCCAATATTCTGTACACGCAAATGACAAGCCACATGATAGCTAATATTACCGAGTGGACGTTTGAATTCAGTGTCTATTGCTCCCGCTTTATATCGAATAAATAAATATTCAAATGGATCGAAAAACGCAGCCTGCACTTTCTTTACATCAGCATCCTCTGGAAACAATAATGGCAGTTCTTGTTTATACATTAAAACACAAGATGGAATGGGTGCAATAATATCGTAGCCTTTATCAACTAAGCTAGCTAACACAGGTATATTCTCATTCTTAAGCTGTTCGACGGATTTTAAATCACCTAACTCCATCTTTGGCATACCACAGCAGGCTTCCTTCGCAACGATATCAATCTGAATATTATTGTGCTGAAAGACCTTAAAAAAATCTTCTCCCAAATCGGGGCTATTATAATTACCATAGCAAGTAGCATATAACGCGACCTTACCGGTAGTATCTCTGCCCTTACTATCTGTAATTGGTTTGGGTGTAATGTCTTTTTGTATTTTGCTAACTCGCTTTCGCATGGTACGACTATGATATGTTGGTACAGGTGCTTTGTGATGCACGCCTGCTACATTTTCAAGTACCTTGCGAAAACTAGCATTCTGATTAAGAGCATTCACAGTAACATCGACCACCGGGATACTCGCTACTTTGGCTACTGCAGTAGTACTCGTTAAAACTCGATCTCTTAGTAAAGCCCCCTGTTCCTTATAACGCACAGCTTTCGCACGTAACATAAGATGAGGAAAATCCACATTCCATTCATGTGGCGGTACATAAGGACATTTTGACATATAACACATGTCGCAAAGATAGCATTGATCTACTACCTTTTGATAATCCTCCTTAGCAATGCCATCCACTTCCATGGTCTCTGACTCATCGACCAGATCAAATAAAGTAGGAAACGATTGACACAAGCTAACACAACGCCGACACCCATGGCATATATCATAAACCCTTTCTAATTCATTATTTAGGTCATCTCTATCATAAAATTTTTCATCTTTCCAATCGAGAGTATGTCTTGTTGGCGCCTCGAGACTGCCCTCGCGTCGACTTTCACTGGTATTTGTCTCTCTGATATTTGTCTCCATTGAACGTTCCGTCCATTGAATGTCCTAATGAATTTATTTAGCGGCCAGTAAACCACGTCAACCTCTTACCACTGCCGATAAGAGGTTGAGTACAAACTAACTAATCATCCAAGGTATCCAGCGCTTTTTGGAAGCGGTTGGCATGACTACGTTCAGCTTTAGCCAATGTTTCCATCCAATCAGCTACCTCATCATGTCCTTCATCACGCGCGGTTTTAGCCATACCCGGATACATATCCGTGTATTCATGAGTTTCACCAGCGATAGCTGCCTTCAAATTATCGCTAGTACTGCCAATGGGTAAACCTGTTGCTGGGTCGCCTACTTCTTCTAGGTATTCCAAGTGACCATGAGCATGTCCCGTTTCACCTTCAGCGGTAGAACGAAATACCGCCGCAACATCATTGTAACCTTCGACATCTGCTTTCGCGGCAAAGTAAAGGTATCGACGGTTTGCTTGTGACTCACCGGCAAACGCGGCTTTCAAATTCTCTTCTGTTTTTGATCCTTTTAATGACATCTTTTATTCTCCTGAGAACACTTCTCATTTAGAAGTATAAAATTAGCTAATTTATTGTTTAAGCCAAACCGCATACAAGGCTTGTGTTACATACTATTTATTCTCTACAATCTGTCCAATGATTTTTTTTAAATTTGACAATCGGTTTTTTCGATGGCACATCCACCCACGCTGAAGCAACTTAGATATCTATGTGCAGTAGCTGAACAAAAGCACTTTGGTAATGCCGCTAAGCTGTGTAATATCTCTCAGTCTACATTGAGCGCAGCCATCACTGAACTCGAAGAAAATCTAGGCGTTTCTTTGATAGAACGCAGTAATAAACGGGTATTACTCACGCCAACTGGCGAACAAATTACCGACCTCAGTCACACTATCTTAAGTGAAGTCGACGACTTAATGGCTGTCTGTAAAGCATCACAAGAGCCTTTTAGCGGTTCAATGCGATTAGGCGTTATTCCAACTATTGCTCCCTTTTTATTACCAAAGCTGCTTAACCGCCTTCGAAAACAACATCCAAAATTTCGTCTATTCATTAAAGAGGATCTCAGTAAAAACCTGGTCGACAGCTTGCATAAAGGTGAACTGGATGTTTTATGTCTTGCTTTACCCTACCCAGTTGAAGGTGCTGAATCATGCCATTTGTTTTACGATGAGTTTTTATTGGCCTACCAAAACAACAAACAAATGGATGCTTTAGAATCAGTTGGCACGAAAGATCTGAGGGGACAAGAACTATTACTACTAGAAGATGGCCACTGTTTAAGAGAGCATGCCTTGGAAGCATGCAAGTTGCGCACAAGTGATATATCCATCCCCTATCAAGCCACCAGTCTCAACACCATTGTTCAGATGGTAGCAAATGATATCGGCATGACGTTATTGCCCAAAATGTCGATTGATGCAAAGATCTTGTCAGGCACCAAAATCAAAACCAAACCATTTATAGAGAAACGAGTACGACGTGCCATTGGACTAACATGGCGCAAGAAAAACCCCCGTCGCGAAGAGTTTCAACAGCTAGCCACATTTATTCAAGATTTCTATCTTTAAACCAGTGCAACTTAAACCATTGTGATATTACATCCAACAGATTAACTGAAAAACCTCACTATGGCCCAGATGGATACAATAACTGTCAATAATGCCGTACCCGCTGCCCCAACCACTCTGGCTTTACCTTCAATCGTATCTGCTTGAAAACCAACAGCATGAGCAATACGAAACACAACAAGCAAAATACCCGTAATATGGATACTCATTGAAGATGCCCCGTTCAGTTCAAGGAGAGCAATGATGATCAATACAAGCGGCGCAAACTCGATAAAATTGGCGTGGCGCCGCATAGCCACGAGCAACGCTTGATTCCCACCATCGCCAATAGAAATCTCGGTCTTACCACGTAATTTGCCCACCTGAAACGCAAGAACAATATTCATTAACCCCAATACTCCAGCATAAAACAAGGTAACTTCAGGCATGTTATCCCTCACAATTTATGATTAACTCATGAGTACTTTCTATAGGTACTTTTTATGGGCACTTTCTGTATCGCTTTGTTGACAATAAAGTTACTACTTAGACAGTAACTAGCTACTAGACCTCTGCCTACTAGATCTTTGCACAAAACAAGCAATAGATAGCAATCGAACAGACCAACCACTCGAAAAATGTGTGTCCGAGTGGCTGGCGAGTACATCGTTCAATTGACGACTACAGTCTATTCATAATGCAGCAAGCGCAGCAGCATAGTTGGGCTCGTCAGCTATTTCGCTTACCTGTTCAGTGTGTATAACCTGACCCGACTCATCAATCACAACAATGGCACGCGATAACAATCCTAATAACGGGCCAGAAGTAAATATAACGCCATAATCCTCACCAAATTCAGGCGAACGAAAAGTTGATGCAGAGTCAACGCCATCAATACGCTCAGCGCTGCAAAAACGGTTCATGGCAAACGGTAAATCGGCGGAAATACAGAGTACGGCTGTATTCTTTAAATTAGCGGCTGTTTCATTAAAAGCCCTAACTTGGGTTGGTGGTTGTCCAACATGATGGACTGTTTGTGACTGGATATCGACTGCTCGCAGCGACATATTCGGCATGTATCTGGAGAGTGCATGAACTTATCCATACTCGTTCGTTCGGCTTTCCGAAGGAA